>JAFDJI010000399.1 GCA_019307545.1 Deltaproteobacteria bacterium
CCCGGTACCGTCGCAACAACGCCTCCAGGACCCGCAGCTTTGCTGGGGCGCCGTGGAGGAGGTCCCGGCTCTCGCGCCAGGCCTTGAGGGCCCGGCGGCCCCGACGGGAGCGCGCCGCGGCCCGCAGGAATGCATGCCAACCGCCCGGGCTGCCGACGCGAATGCCCTGGTCGGCCACGAACTGCGCATAGATCCCCCGCGCCTCTTCGTAGGCGCGCCGGTCTTCCGCCGAGAGGTGCACCGTGAGGCGTTCGGTGCGGTACTCGGCGAGGAAGTCGCCAGCCAGGTCGGTGATCTCGCGCCGGTACACCACCGGCCCCACCAGGTCGAACACCCTCTCGTGGGCGCCGTCCGGCCGCTCCAGGGTCGCGGTGAGACCGAGTCGGAAGGGGGCGATGGCCTGCTCCGCTGCGGCGGCGAAGGAGGGGCCCGGGAGGTGGTGCACCTCGTCGAACACCAGCATCCCAAAGCGATCGCCATACCGCTGCATGTGCATCCAGGCGGAATCGTAGGTCGCGACGGTGAGGTCCGCGACCTCGTGCACCCCACCCCCCAAGATGCCGACCGGGTCGCCGAAGGCCCGACGCAGTTGGTCGTACCATTGCCCCACCAGGTCGATGGTAGGTGCCACCACCAGCGCGCTCCGGTTGGCCTCGGCGATGCACAACTCCGCGACGAAGGACTTCCCGGACCCCGTGGGGAGTACCACCGTTCCGCACCGGCTCTGCAGGCGCCACGCTTCCACCGCCTCCCGCTGGTAGTCCCGTGGGGTGCGGTCGCTGTGGTGCGCGCGGTCGAGGAGGCCATAGGTCCGCGCCTCGTCTTCCCAGTCCAGACCGCGCAGGTGCCAATCCTGGACCACTTCCCGATAGCGAATCGCCAGCCCGCGCGGCAGGCCCACCCGGGGGTCGTGTACGAACCCAGGCGGGGTCTCCGCAGCGGGCACGCCCTCCAGGAGAAGGGTGCCCCGGTCGAAGCGGATGATGCGGGGTTCGGGCAACGGACCTCCCGGAAGGCGCCGACCCGCGAGTCTACAGGGGCAACTGGTATCCAGCGAGCGTGTAGTAGACCTCGAGGTTGGGGCTTCCGCCACAATGGGGGTCGGTGTGGACCGAGCCGGCGAACACCCCGATGTTCACGTGGGTTCGGGCACCAATGCCGGTTTCCAGGTGCTCCGAGACCGCCATGGACGCGGTGTTGGGGGCGAAGGGAACCGTGTATCGGGCGACGAGCGAGGCCCCCTAGATCAGGCCGAGGACGAGGCTCCCGGAGCAATCACCCGTGTTCCGCACGCTGGCGGTGAAGTCGGTGAGGACCGTCTGCTGTTCGAGTCCGAACAGCGCGGTCTCCGAGTCGCTGCTCCGGCTGATCTGGAGCTTGCCCGATCCGGATACCAACTCGGGAATACCGTCAGACTCGGCCGCGAGTGGCGTCTGGATGAAGTGCCCCAGCCAGAAGCCGAGCCCCACCGCCGCTGCGGCCACCACCATTCCCCCCAGCGCGAAGCCGCCCGCCCAAGCTGCCGTTCCCATGTCGTCCTCCCGGTGCGCGGTCGTGTAGCGACTCGAGACCCCTCCCCCCCTAACAGACACGCACCAAGGCGAAGAAGAAGAGATCGCCGTTTCCTGGGCCGCGGTTGACCCCACCCATCCCCAGGCACAGATCCCCCGAAAGCGGCTTCACCTCGTCGTAGAGTATCCGGCGAACCGGACCGGGCAGCCGGGAAGCGCCGTAGTCGAGCACCACCGTCCGGGTTGGACGCCAGCGGGAGTCGTCGATGTGAGGGCTGAAGCGCCCGGCGCCCAGTCGGGGGGTGAAGAACGCCCAGCACCGGCGGGCGAAATCGACCCAGAACGGCGTCCACCGGAAACCGACGATCTCGGCGAGCCGGACCTCCGCCGTCCGTTCCCGGAGCGCACCGATGCGCCCGAGGTAGACCCCTCGGAACAGGCCCTCCGGGACGTCGAAGGGATCCTCGTGTGCATAGAGATGCTCGAGATCCGCGGGAGCCTGTGTTCGGAGTGTTGCCAGGTTCATGCCACCCTTCCTCGTTCGGACGACGATGGGAGTATGGCACCTCGGCGGTTATGGAGGGGTACTCGCGACGGCGGGGCCCTCCACACACCAAAGGTGACGCATGGCCGGATTCGAAGGGATCAGCTGGGCATCGACCCAGCTCCGCTACGATCTGACGACCGAGGAAGTCACCGTCGAGGGAATAGACGCCAAGGTCTACACGGTGAGCAGGTCCATCCACTACGGGCTGTTCCTTGCCTTCGAGGGCATTCGCTTTCGCTGTCGAACCGACGAACAGGGGCGGCTCCGGTTCACCTTCCTCAACCTGGGCAGGAACGTGGAGCGCTTCCGCCGCGCAATGCGCTTCCTCCTCGCCGAAGAGGCCGGTGATCTGGTCCCGGAGGCCGATGCGATCAAACAGCTCTTCCTCCGCTACCTGAGCCTCCCCCAGAACCGCGATCTGTTCCTCGAGATGGCCCGCACCGGGCGCCAGGGCTACCTGCGGCCCTTCACCATCGACGAAGAGCGGTCCATCGGGGTGACCTTCCCGCAGCGGCCGTGCATACGGATGGTCGCCGCCGCCTACGACCGGTACCTCGGCGAGCCCTTCTCCGGGGTGGTCGTGCCCGACCTGGTGCGAGCGGTGGGCGTCAATGGCACCGGGTGCCTCAAGCTGGGCGTGAACTACCTCATGTCGATCAAGGCGGTGGCCCGGGCCAAGCAGGTGCACCCCTCGGCCTCCTCGGGTCTGTTCCTGGACGACCGCCCCGACCTGCCCATCGATGAGCGGAAGATCACCGAATGGGACTCGTCGTGCGCCCTGTTGGCCCTGCGCGACGGGACGTTCATCAAGATCCCGGAGAGCCCCCTCATCCTCCCGTCGGTCACCATCCGGGGCATCACCGACATCCTGCGGATGATGGGCGAGCGGGTGGTGGAGCGCGACATCACCTACGGCGAGCTCCTCGAACGAACCCGTGCCGACGAAGTGGTGACCGTGTGCAGCATCGGCACTGCCGGCATCCTCAACCGGTGTGCCCAGCTGCATCTGTTCAACGGCGAAGAGGTGGAGGCGATCCTACGGGCCGACACCGCGCACCCGTCCTACGCGGCCCTCGCCGCGGCGCGCAAGCACTACTGGGACATCTACGCGGGGCGCGCCGAGCCGCCCTTGGGCCACGTGGTCGAGGAACACGAGGTCCTCGACGTCCAGTGCGACGGCACCAACGCGCGACCGGCAGCGGCCGATCCGGGTCACCCGGAGGAGCACAGCTACCGCTAGGGGCGACGGCGTCGAACCAGGAAGACGAGGGGGAAGGCCGCAAACATGAACGGCACTGGCCCGTGGAGCCGTCGCATGTCGCATCCCGTGCCGCAGTCGACCGGGTCGTCGTCGCTGGCCCCAGAACCCTCCACGCTCCCGGGTTCGCACCACTCGCAGTCCGGGTACAGGGTGCACACACCGTCCTCGTCGTCCGAGTGCAGGCTCCGCCACACCACCGTGCCGTCGTACTTCGCCCGGAGGACGGCGGCCGAGATGCCGGAATGGTCCAGTCCCAGCCAGTGGCCGTTCTCGTGGGCCGCGATGCTCTGGAGGTCCGGCTCGTACTTGCTCGGACTCCCAGTGGTCGTGAATTCGAAGCCGACCCCGTTGTAGAGCTGATCGACCTGGAACAGCTCGCAGGTGGTGCCGCGGTACATCCAGATGGTGGTGGCGATGGTGACGTCCTCGTCACCGTGCTCCCAGGGCCAGACGTCCTCCACGAACTCCACCACGTTCTCGGAGCTGGAGGCCTCGGCACCGTTGTACGTCTCGCCGGCATAGACCGCCTCGAAGGAGGTGGTGCAGGTCTGGGGGTCGGACCACTCCTCCCAGGCCGACTGGAACGCGTCGTACACCGCCGAGTCGTCGAGGTGGCTGTAGTAGCTGCGAGCCCCCGGCAGCTTGTCGCACAGCTTCCACTCGGTGGGTAGCTGCTTCCAGTGGGTGCCGATCGGTCCGGGGCATTGCCCGAGGACCTCCCACGCATGCGCAGGCGTCGCGAACGCAGTGACCGTGAGCAGCGCGAGCAATGCGGTGCGCATCATGGCCCACCCCCGGATACCGCGGCGATCGCTTTGCGCAGGTCGGTGAGGGTGTCCACAGTCGCGTCCGGGGTCGAGTCGGCTGGTTGCAGACCTCCGCTCGACGCCCGGACGAGCAGGTCCATCCCGTCGGTGTTGCGCCTCACGGGCGCGTCGGGACCTTCGCCAAGCACGTGGTAGGCCGACTGGCCGAGGGCGGTCAGGAACCAGAACCCCTCGTCGCCGCGTTCGACCCCCTCCTTGACGAAGAGCACGATTCGCTCGCCCTTCTCCAGGGTCGCGTCACCCGAGATCCCGGTGTGCGTCTCGCCCAACGTCCCGCCCAGTTGGCGGATGATGAGGGCCGCGGTGGCCGTGCCATGCTGGACCTGTTCGACGTCGACCCGGGTGAAGGTGTTGGGGCGGCCGGTCTCCTCGCTGAC
>JAFDJI010000049.1 GCA_019307545.1 Deltaproteobacteria bacterium
CAGATGCTCGTGGAGGTGGCGCGAAAGCTGGAGGACTGGCGCGGCCCGGCAGATCTGGTGGCGCGATTCGGAGGGGATGAGTTCATCGCGATCCTGGCCGGGGCCGACGCCACAGCGGCGGAACGCCGTGCCGCGGCGCTGCTCGCGCGACTGCGCCTCGCAGAAGGGCCCGGAGGGAGGTGTACGGCCAGCCTTGGGATCGCCACGAGCCGGGCCAACGCCGATGCTGAGGCGCTCCTGCGGGAAGCCGACCTGGCGCTGTACCAGGCCAAGATGAGCGGACGGGATTGCTTTCGACGATACCTTCGCCATTGCCGTCCAGAAGGTGTGCGCCTGGGATGGCACAGATAGAATCGCCACGGGGCGCACTTCGGGCAGCATTGCTGCTCAGTTCGGCCTATATTCAGACCTGAATGGGCCGCTCCAGGTCCGGCCCTTTGGAGAAGGTATGCCTCGCTGCCAAGTCGCCGTTCTGTTGCTGGTTTCGGCGTGCATCAGCCCCCAGCCTGTGGAGGACACGGCACAATCCGGCACCACCGTCCAGGGCCAGCTCACCGAGAGCCAGTTCCAGCTCACCTGGCAGTGGCGAGACCCGTGGCCCCAGGGGGTGTGCTTGGACTGCTCACTCCAGAACATGGGTCCAGAGGTTCCGGGCTGGACCCTCGACATCTCCCTGGACGAGAACCTGGAGACCATTGTCTACTCTCGCGGCGCGAGCATCCAGGGTAGCGGCAATAGGCTCACCGTCTCCAACTTCTGGGGCACCAACCTCGGGGCGGGCGAAGCGACGGACTTCGAGTTCTGTGCGGAGCCGCGCCTCCAACTCGAGGAGATCCTCGAAGTCGTGATCGCCGACGAGGAAACCGAGACCGACCCAATGCTCTACGGCACCCTGATCGACCAGGATGGCACACTCGGCCTGCAGTACCAGCAGACCGGGAGCTCCAATGGTGGCGAGTGCCTGACACTGACGGTCAAGAACCTCACGGGCAGTGCCATCGACGGCTGGTTGCTCGAGGTGGAAATGGACGATGAGTTCACCCTGGTCGACAGTTCGGTCCTCTGGCCACTCCAGACCAGCACCACCAAGGTGGAGATCTACCCTGACCCGGGCCACGTCTGGCTCAGTGGCCTCCAGGAGACGACCGGGGAAATCTGCGTAGCCCCACTCGTGGTTCCGATCGGACTCATCTCGACCGTGAACATCGTCGAACATTGACAGCGGCCCCCCGCAGGGGGCGGTATGGCTTCCTACCTGGGGCGGGTTGCCTGGGCGTTGACCACCGACTCTCCGAACGTAGGCGAGAGGCCGGTGTTGGGAGTTGGTCGGGCGGACCCGAAGCCCCGGGAGTAGTCGATGCGGGCCGCGGTGGAGACCTGGTACCACTCGCCGAAGGTGACCTGGTAGCGCAGGTCGAAGCCGATCCGCAGGGCCTTGCTGACCCGGTAGGAAACCGAGCCCATGGCCTCCCCGCCCATGTGCATGCCCGCTCCGAAGAAGACGGTGTCATCACCGAGCAGGTACTGGGGTCCCAGGCCCGCGTTCCAGGCCAGCCAGACGCTCTTCTGCAGCAGGTCCTCCATCTCCCCCTTGGCCCGCACGAAGGCCGAGGCGTAGAGCGGCGGGGTGAAGGTGCCGCCCATTCCCGGGGTAAACCCGTCCACCTGCCTGCCGTACGTGGAGATCACTCCCTCCATGCCCAGGTGCAGGGCCGGCTTGCCCTCCGTGACGAGCCGGTCCGCCCATAGCGAGACCTCTCCGAACGGTACGCTCCTGCCGCCGAGGATGTCGAGCCACCCGGCACGCCCAGCGCCACCGGCGTCGTTGTCCGCGTCGGCACGCACCCGAACGTAGCCACCAAACCAGGTCTTCGACACCCGGCCGATCACCTGCTCCGTGTCGAGATCCTCGACCCCAGCCCAGCTCATCAGGCTGTCGGTGGCCGGGGCGCGGGCGGTTTCGATGCCGAGAAAGGTGTCGTCGATCTGGCCGCGCACCTGGGTGAACCAGGTCGGATAGGGTGCTCCAGTGAAGCCAGCTGGGCTGAACCCCAGATGGGCGCGGAACCCCCAGGGGCGGCGCGGCGAGGTAGAGATGCCTCCGGTGAACGCGGCCCCGGCCTCTTGGTGCACACCGTCGTTGAGGGACAGCGGGAGTACCTCGGCCGAGAGGTGGAGCGGGCCTGCCACCACGTTCTGGACCACGATCGGCATGCTCAATGCAGCGAGGTACTGCATCCCGGCAAACCCAGGTCGGGCGACTCCCTCTGGCATCACCGTGATCGTCGGGGGCCTGGACCCTGCGAGGTTGCCCCTGAGCACGTCGACGCGTGACTGGAGCACGGGGTCGATCGCGATGAGGTCGTACTCCCGCTCCTGCGGCGAGGGCATGGTGAGAAGGTAGCTCGCACGACCGGAGGGGAGCGCGACCAACGGCAGCGGGTCCGAGGTGGCCTCGTCGGCGATGGGCAGACGCCCGGCGTCCAGGATGACCTCCTCCAGGATCTCGCGCGCCCGCTTTTTGCGACCCTGTTCCCGCAGGAGATCGGCATACGCGAGTCCGATCTCGGGATCCTCGGTGACCTTGAACTGTCCTTGGACGTACTCATCGGCTTCCCAGGGCCGTCCCAGGGCCCGCAAGGCGCCGACTCGACCGAGGATGGCCTGGACGTGTTCCGGGTCGGAGGCCAGGGCCGCGTTGAATGCCCGGATCGAGTCTCGTGGGGCGCCCAGGTCCAGATAGGCTCCGCCGATGAGCGCCAGGGAGTCGGGGGTGTTCCCCGTGCCACGCTCGGCGGCCCCGACCTTCTCCAGCCCCAGCTCGGTTTGCCCCATGGCATGAAGCTCTCGTGCGTCGGAGAGCTTGATCTGGAGCTCGGCGATCCGTAGCCCCTTCCGGACGGCAACGCCTCCTCCCTCCTCGGCGGCCCGCCTCAAGATCGGCTCGGCCTTGTCGTGTTGGTCGAGGTCATGGGCTGCTGCCAGCAGGGTGGCCACGGCGAACTCGTTGGTGGGGTCCACGTCGAGGACCAGGGCCGCGCGGGCCATGGCGTGGCCGGACTGCCCCTCGTCTTGGAGCAGGGCAGCCAGGGCGGCGCCAACGTCCGTGTCTTCCGGTCTCGTCGCCCCCGCAGCGGTCAAGATGACGCGTGCCTCGTCGTAGTCGCCCCTGCCGCGGGCCGCCATGGCGCGCTCGAATTCGGTCTGGAAGCGCAGCTCGTCGATGAGTTCCCGGTTCTCTCGCGATGGGTGCTCGATGGCCAGGGCCGCTGCCTCGGCCGTTGCCTGAGCCAGGTTGCCGGACCGGGACAGGGCGAAAACCCGTCCCCGACGCGCGACGTTGTTGTCCCCATCATATTCGAGCGCCTCGGTGAAGAAGGCGATGGCACTCACGTGCTGCTCGTGCTCGTAGTAGAGCCACCCCAGGGCAGTCAGGCTCCAGGTGTCCGGGATGAGGTTCATGGCCTTGGCGTACTCACTGAAGGCGCCATGGTCGTCACCCTCGTCGCGGAGGCGGTCGCCGTTCGCCTGGTGGAGACGCGCTCTTGCCTTTTCGGCCTCCTCGACCAACTTCGGCTGCGTGGAGCTGTCGAGTAGGGCCAGCCGGTCCAGGGCCTTCTCGATCTGGTCCAACAAGATGAGGGCATTGACTTCGCCCAGGATGGCCCACTCGTTGGTGGGGTCCACCTCCAGGGCTGCTCGATAGGTCTTCAGTGCCTCCTCGGGTTGGCCGGCTTCCAAGAAGGCGTCGCCCAGTTCGTGGCTCACGGTCGCATTCTGGGGGTAGAGGGCACTGAGAGACTGATAGGCGCGGACTGCCCGTTCCTGGTCTCCCATCTTCCTGGCCTCGCGGGCCTCTTGGAGGGTCGCCTCGAGTTCGAGGCGGATCCAGAGTGGACGGAAGCGCGCCTCGTTCCCCGAGGGCGCCTCCCGCAGCCAGGCCCTGGCTCGCTCGATGTCAGCCTTGGCCAGGCTGATCGCGAACAGGTTCTCGATGGCATCGGGGTTGGTCTTGTCCAAACGGTGCGCGGTGAAAAAGACGGTCTCGGCCCGTTCGAGCTCGTCCATGTGCCACCACAGGCCACCCAGGCCCAGGAGCGCAGGTACGTCGTTCGGCTCGATGAGGGCGGCGAGTGCGTAGTGGAGAATGGCTTGCTCGGTGTCGTTCTTGTCCTTGTAGATCTCACCAGCCCGCACAAGGCCTGTGAACAGCTGGTTCTGGAGTTGAGTGCGCTCCATCGGCGGTTCAGTGAGCCCGAGCGCTCTCCGCAACAGGGGGAGGGCACGGCTGGGATCGCCGGAGTCGGTCAGGGACTCGAGGAGGAGAGAGAGCGACTCCACATCGGTTGGGTTCGCCGCCACCGCGCTGAGCAGCGGGTAGACGGCCTCGGCGTATTGCCCTTGCGCCGCCAGGGCTCTGCCGTGGTGGCGGGCCACCAGCGGGTTGTCCGGAGTCAACTCGTAGGCCCGTGCCGTGGCCGCGATTTCCTCGGGGGTCCGGGCGTCGCGCTCGGCCTCCAGGACGAGGTGCTCCGCGTACATGGCGCGGGCTGCCTCCGAGGAGACTTCGTCGATGGAGGTGAGGGCCCTCTCGTGTTGCCCCGCCGTCCAGAGCGACCGGGCGTAGCCGATCCGGGCTTCGTCATCCAAGGGGTCGATCTTGATGGCTGCCTCGTAGACCTGCTGGGCATCCCCGAAGCGGTCGACCTTCAGCATGAGCCGACCCAACTCCTTGAGAACCACGCCGTCTCTGGGAAGGGTGGTGTCGGGTTGGGCGGTGGCATCGTCGACAACCCAGAGCACTTCGATAGCCAACTCCGGGTATCCTGCCTCGTCGAGCGCACGAGCACGGTTCAAGGGGCTCGGCTCCCGCAAGGCTGTGGCGAGGGCATCCTCTGCGTCTACCGCCACCGGAGTCAGATCCTGGAGATATTCGGGGGAGGCGGTGGGGAGGGCGACAGACGCCAGCGCGCGCATGCGGGTCTCGGCCGACCCGCCGTCGGCGATTACATCGAGCACAGCGGCGGGCTCGCCTGAGAGCATGTGCGCGTGGGCCACGGCGAGACGCGGCTCCGGATCGTCCGGCCAGACCGTCATTAGTTCTCGGAGCGTGGCGACCGCCTCTTCCCGAAGCCCCGGATCTTCGACATCCAGCCGGGCCATGCGGAGTTGAAGGCGGTACCGGCGCGGGTCATCGGGTGATTCCCAGGGCCCGTCGATGAGACCTTGGTAGGTGCGTTCCCACCCAGCGCGAGCCGGGTTGCGTGTGCACAGGTCTATGAGCGATGCGCGGGCGGCCGAACCGACGGCGGGGTTGGCCAGCAGTGCCTCCAGACCGATGTGGGCCTCCTCCTCGTGGTCGCTGACCCGGGCCATTTCCTGGGCGAACTCCAACCGGAGCAGGGCATCGTCGGGGTGGGAGGCATAATTGGCAGCTGTCTCCACTTCTGTCGAGGCCCAAGTCGCCGGCGCCAGCGCCAGCAATACCAACATCACTGCACGTTTCACAGCGCCTCCGGAGGGACGGCGAGCCGGCCCCAAAGTGCGAGCCCGAACCAGACCCAGTTCTGCCCGTAGTAGTCGTCTTCTCGGCCCCAACCCGTGCGGCTTCTGCGCGGATCGACCTCTTCCGCGTAGAGCCGGTCCACATCATCCGGTCGGGAGTGGTACCATGCAGGCAATAATGCACCGTACAAACCAACGTATTCGTCATCGGAAACGACCGCGCCACCAGGGGCGATGATCGACGGAATGCGGCCGGTACGCCGCCAGGTCGAACCGAGATGCGCCATGCGGGCGAGCAGCACGCGTGCACGGCCGTCATCGTACCACTGGACATCCACCGCCAGGTTCCATGGCACGCGGAGCGCCTCGTAGCCGAAGTGCAGCCTTTTCTCCTCGCCGACGGGGGGGGGGACCAGGCTTCCGGTTTCGGCGTCGAGATAGCACCAGTCTGGCGGAAGCCCGTAGGTGTCCACCGTGGCATCGAGGATCTGATAGCTCATGGTGACCAGGTCCATCCAGGAGTGACGCGGGTCGGCCTTGGCGAACTCCCGATAGACGAAGGGCATGAGGTAGGAAGGGTTGACGCGGATCGGGTTGCTGCGCTTGGCCCACGGTCCGGGAAGCATGACCCGGCCCTCCGAAACCACGAGGGTCTCCTCTTCCCAGATCCGGGCGATCAGCCCGACGGCGGTGTGCCGGTAGGCCGGGTCCTTCCAACGCTTCGCCGCGATGAGAAGCGCGTAGGCCATGAGCTGATCGGCATCCGAAGCGGGCATCGGGTCGATGACGGCCCAGACGTCGTCCGGACCGCGCCCCCACCGCCACGCCGATAGCGCGGTGGGGTCCCCTCCCTGCAGGTTCGTGACCGTCCAACCACGAACGGTGTCGAAGGTTTGGCGGTCGTCCAACCAGACGGCGCGCAACATCGCGTAGGCCTGTCCTTCGGATGTCGTCACTGCGTCGTCCGAGCGGTCGATGACGCGGCCATCCCGCTGGACGAAGTGCTCGAGGTACTCCGTCCAGGACTTGCGCAGCGTCCGCTGCAGGTCGGGTGGATGAGCGTGGGTGCTACAGGACATCATCAGGATGGCTCCGAGGGAGACCCACGCCAGCAACCTCCTCATTCAATCTCTCCCTCCCGCCTCCGTGCCCATGCCCGGATGGCCACAGCGGCGAGGAACAGCAGGAACACGAGCGTGGAACCCAGCGCCACCCAGTGTTCTTCCCAGCGGAATGCCTGCACCCGTCCACCGAGGGAGGGGTTGCCAAAGCGGGTTTGGGCGCCGCGGGTAACCGTTTTGATCCCCTCGTCGGCCTCGAACACCGCCACGTTGCCCTCGAGTCGGGCCACCTCGGCTGGATCGGAGATCTGGTCGACGAGATCCAGCAGACCGAGGGTGACCGGCGCCTTGAGGACGAGCCGGAGGCGGTTGGGATCGGCCGGATCGATGAACTCCTCGACCGTGGGTGAGGTCGCGTCGACAACCTCCGACATTGCAACGGCATCTGCGTCTGCGAGCGGCCCCCCGGCTCGGGTCATTGCACCGGCCAATCCCTCGGTGACGAGGCGCTTGTAGGTGCTGTGATCTCGGTCGCCGACCAGGAGGATAGCGTGTCGTCCCAGGGGAAGGCCGCTCGTCTTCGGAGAGGACACCGTGACCTGGAGGTCGGGTTCTTCGGCCATGGAGGCGTAGCCGAGGTATGCCCCCAGTTCCAGCGCAGCAGATGCGTCAGCGCGGGTCGGTCGATCGGCCAACACCAACGTGGTGGAGCCGGAACCCGGCTCCAGGGTAAACGGCCAGGCGTCGTAGCGGAGCCGAGCCAGATCTGGCACCCAGGCGTACCGGTCGCGGGGGATGTGGATCTCGGTGTCTGAGTACACCGTAGCCCAGAGCATCCGGTCGTTCTTGGGATGGCGGATATCGTATCCGGCGGGGAACAGGTTGAAGACCACCTCGAGTATGGAGTGGGGCGTGATGACCTGCGCGGGCAGCCTGACCCGGTGGGTGAGCCGTTCCGCGCCCTCGGGATCCCTCAGCGCGGCGCTGTCGATGGTGACCCCGTTCAGGCGGATCTCCATGTTGGAGATCTCGGTGTCCAGCTGGGCGCTGTACCCGTAGCGAATCGACGCCCACGCCCCGAAGCGCAGTACTTGCGCGTCGCCCTCGAGCCGGATGGGAATGCGGACCGCGGGTGCGTAGAACCCGCGTACCGTGGCGTCGTCGACCCCGATCTCCTCCATGGTGAAGGTGGTGAGTCCATGGACCGGCCTGGGCTTGCGGTCGTTGGGCACCATCCCACCGTTGAGCACCTCGTAGACCACCGACTGGCGACCGGCGAGCATCTGGGTCGTGGTGTCGGACGCCAACGCGACCACGGCACTCTCGACGCTATGGACGGTGGTGCCGGTGACCACCAGGACCGGGAGCGACGGATCGGCCGGGTTGGGCACCACGGCGACGAGGCCCTCACCCGTCTTGAGCATGGAAACATCGACCAGGCGTTCGATCTCGGGGTTCTCGCTTATGGTTCCCATGACCAGTGCCGGCGTCTCCGCTGCCTCCACCGTGTACACGGGTGGGTGGACCTGCACCCCGCGGTAGCCGGCGATGCGGCCGAGGCTCATCGAGAGGCGAGCCAGGGCTTCGATGGTTGCGATGGAGACCTTGTCCGGCCCTACCAGGGTCACCTCGAGGGGGCCGTAGCCGAGATCGTCGTAGAACGGGAAAGGCCAGGTGGACAGCTCTGGCTCGACCGGTTCTGGCTCGTAGGTGAATCGGATGAACGAGGTGTGGCTTACTCGCGTCCATAGCGAGGGGTCGAAGGGATCCTCCCATTCCTCGTTGAGATGCTGCGTAGCCGCGAAGGTGATGAAGTTGTAGTGGTCCAGATTCTCCACCGGCAGGGCCAGGACCATCTCGGTGGAATCGACGTTGTCCGGCCCGAGGTTGACGCTGCCGACTTGGGAATCGTTGAGCAGGACGGTGAGGTTGCTCCGCTCCGAGAGCAATGTCTCGGAGTGGGTGTAGTGAATGTGCAGCTCGGGATCGGCGACCAGTTCCCAGGACTTGGGGCGCGGGAAGCCCACGGTTTCGTAGGCGGTGATGCCCTTGAGCTTGACGTCGTAGGGTCGATAGAGGTCGTCGGCGAAGCCGATGTCGACCACTCGGTTCTCTGCCTCATCGTCCTTTGCCTGCGCCGCGCTGGCGCCGAGTGCGGCCCAGGTGATCAGGGTAACGAGCGCTCGCGTCGGCGCGTTCAATGCCATGCGGTCATCCATGGTCGGTATTCTGACGTTCGAGGGTAATGCCCTGGTCGATGAAGTCCAGGCGCTCGCGGACCGTCTCGAGGCGCTGGTGCAGGACGGTAGGGGAGGTTCCGAGTCGCTTGGCCTTCTCGATGACCCGCAGTTCGGCGACGACGCCTTCGAACGTGCGGAGCACCTCGTCGTTGGGCATGCGCTCGTGGTGTTGCTCGGTGAGTGCCTCGTAGCGATCGTGGAGCGCCCAGAGCCGCTTGGACCAGTTGGCCGTGAGATCGTCGTCGCGCTGGAGGACCAGGTGGAGTTCCCGCTCCAGCCGCCTGGCCTCGGCTGCGATGGGGGTGAGCGAGGTGGACTCGCGCTCCGAATAGCTCCGCGGCACGCTGTCGTACTTCTCGATCAACGGGCCGATCGAATCGTCCCACGTGTAGTGGATCCCGAGCGCGCACCCCACCAGGAAGATGGGCGTGAGCGCCATGAGCGGTGCGCTCAACCGCCGGTGCCCAGCACGGCGAGGCGTGGGTAGCGCGTCAGGGGGCTCCGGGCGCGGCTCGAGCATGGCGTGGCCACAGTAGCCGCAGTCCTTGGTGCCGTCCTGCTGCACCTTGTGGCAGGCGGGGCAGATGAACAGGGAGCGCTGCTGGAAGGGTTGGGTGTGGTCCTTGCCCTCCGCGACCCCGCGCGTCTTTGCGAGGCCCAGGGTACGGAACATCGTGAGCCACGGAGAGGTCAGCACAGTGAGGAAGGCCCAGAGGGTGTTGTCTTCTGCAAGGGGGCGCTCCACCCAGGAGTCCGGCGCCGAGAACATGTGCCGGATGAGGGCGTTGGTCACCTCGGCGGGAAGCTCCCCGAAGCGGGCCCCCACCACGAGTTGCCCTTCGTGCAGGTGTTGGCTCACGGGGAAGGCGTCTACGGTGGTCCGGGTCCCGAAGTTGGAGACGACGGTGAGCTCGACCCGGTCGGGTAGCCGCTCGGAGGTTCGCAGGCGGAACCGAGCGCCTCCCTCGGAGAGGTCGACCATCTTCCCCCGGAGGACTTTCGGGCGGCGACGGGTCTCGCCGGCTTGGGGGTGGACGGCGACGATGGCCTTCTGGCGGCAGGGCACGCGGGTGGTCCGGCGTCGCTGTGGGCGTTCGAAGGCCACGGCCGTCGCGGCGGCCACGATGAAGAAGTTGTACGCATTCCAAATCAGGCCGACCACCAGAACCGTGGCGATGTCCGCGTCGGCCATTCGGATCGGCAGGAATACGAAACCCGCGATGCACACGGCGAGCAGAGCGAGGACCGGTAGCGCGGGTCGCCAGTGCAACTCGGCGGTTTCCTGGATGCCCCCCTTGGCGGTCACGTTGAACGTACCGTAGTCCGGAGTGAGTAGCGCCAGGGTGGTCACGAGGGCGGTGTAGGGGGCGATGGCCGCCTCGAAGACCTCGGGCCAGAAAGAGTGGCGGGTGTTGCGGTTGATCGCCATCCCGTTCATCCAGCCCAACAAGAGGTGGGGCCCCACGTAGATGAGCACCTCCCAGACGTTGCCGAGCAAGGGATGCAGCCCAAAGACGAGGAAGGCGGCGGGGGCGAGGATGAAGACAATCCGAGGCAGGCCGAACAGGAAGTAGAAACTGGCCGCGAAGTAGTTGATGCGCTGACCAAGCGTGAGACCCCTCTTGAGAAGGGGCATGTCGCGGGCGAGGATCTGGACCATGCCGCGGGACCAGCGGACGCGTTGGGAGACGTAGGCGGAGTAGCGTTCTGCAGCGAGCCCTGCGGCCTGGGGAATGTCCAGGTAGGCCGACTCCCAGCCCTTGGCGTGCATCTTCAGCGCAGTGTGGGCGTCCTCGGTCACCGTCTCTTCGGCCACCCCACCCACGTCGGCAAGCGCTTCGCGCTTGAGCACGCCGCACGAACCACAGAAGAACGAGGACTTCCAGAAGTCCAACCCGCGCTGGATGCGATGGTAGAACAGGGTGCCCTCGTTCGGGACGACCCGGTGCAGGTACAGGTTTCGTTCAAAGGGATCCGGGTTGTAGAAGTGGTGCGGCGTCTGGACCAGCCCCAGCCGCTTGTTCTCCAGGAAGAACCCGACGGTGAGTTGGAGGAAGGCTCGGACCGGGACGTGATCGGCGTCGAAGATGGCGACCAGGTCGCCGCGGGTCTTGGAGAGCGCCAGGTTGAGATTTCCGGCTTTCGCGGCCCTATTGTTTGGCCGCGTCATGTACTGGCAGCCGAGTTCCTCGGCGAGCACCCGCATCTCGTCCCGGCGGCCATCGTCCAGGAGGTAGACCTTCTTGTTCGGGTAGTCCATCTCCAAGGCACCGACGACGGTGCGCCGGACGATGTGCACATCCTCGTTGAAGGTGGGGATGAACACGTCCACCGACGGCATCTCCCCGCCGAACTTCCAGAGGGGGACGGACTCCCGCCGTCTCGAGATGGAGGTCTGGAAGTAGCCGACCGCCATGGCCACGATGGCGTAGAACTCGGCCAGGAAGAGGGCCAGACTGAGGACGACCTCCGCCGGGTTGCCGAACCAGTTGAGCGTTTCGTGCCCGCGCCACCAGATATAGCGGAACGAGACCGCCAGCGACAGGCCCACCAGGAGGAGCCGGAGGGAGGGGCCCCGGCGGAGCGTCACCAGTGCAACCGCGACGATGAGGATGGAGAGGACGAGGTGGATGCGCAGCGGCAGGATGGCCACGGTGTAGAGCGCGATGAGCGCGAACGCGGCGGCGAGCAGCAGACGCAACAGCCACGGCCGGCGAGCGAACTGGTCCCCCAACCGGAACGCCAGTCCATCGCGGGACACGGCGGTAGATTCAGAAGAACGGGACTTCATCGAGCAGATTCCGTCTGTAACGGCCTGGCGTTACTAACAGCACAACGTACAGTTGTACTGGCGGTTCTCACCTGTACCCCAATCTTGGACCACCCTGCTCAAAGTCCAGATTATCCAAGGCGTGAGGAAAAGGCAAGTCGAACATACCGACCACGAACAAGGGGTTCGAAGACCCAGAAAGGCCTGCCTGGGGCCATTGTCTCGCACTGCGGAGCCGGTGGAGGCGGAGGGACCGGGTTCCCCTTCGCAAGTGCCCGAACCCTCTTCGAGGCATCCGTTGTGAGATGCGCATGCGCGCAGAGAAACGAGGCTCTCTCTCGCGTGCCTGCATGGGGCATTGCCGGCGAGCCGACGGCAGCGAGCTTCACGAACGGCAGTGTCCAGGGGCAGATGATCGTCGGCACGCTCGATGGGAATAGTCAGTTCCACGGTGGAGCTGGCGAAAATGCGCCCCAACATGTACGTGTGGGTCGAGACCGAGGGTGGCACCGAGTTGCAGTACTTGGCGTTCCACGCCTCCTGTTCGGAGCCGCTGTTCGTCGGATACCAGTTCGGCAGCATCCTGATCATGGGCTTCATCAACAGCGAGTGAGCCCACCAAGGCCCAGGGTGAGCGCTCACCCAGGGCGGGGCTGGTAGAGTGTGAACGGAGGTGGCATGCGGTCGGTTCGCGCGCTTCTCGATCCCTGGATCGCGCTCGCGCTGGCCGCCGTGCTGACATGCTCGTCGGGCTGCTCCGCCTGGTTCGACAACGATACGGGAACTGACGACACGGGGGTCGACGACACGGGGGTCGACGACACGGGGGTCGACGACACGGGCGACACGGGCGACACGGGCGACACGGGCGACACGGGCGACACGGGGCGACACGGGCGATGACACCCCCGTTCCGGACATCAATCCCGACGGGACGTTCAACTACGGGACCGCGCTGCAGAAGGCGATCTACTTCTTTGAGTGCCAGCGTTCCGGCCCCCTACCCCCCGGCAGTCGCGTGGAATGGCGAGGCGACTCGGGTCTGACGGACGGCCAGGACGATGGGGTGGACCTCACTGGTGGCTGGTACGACGCCGGCGACCACGTCAAGTTCGGGTTCCCCGCAGCAGGCGCGGCGACGCTGCTCGCCTGGGGCGTCTTGGAGTTCGAACCGGGGTACCAACACGTCGGGCAACTCCCCTACATCCGGGACAACCTGCGCTGGATTGCGGACTACTTCGTCGCCGCTCACACCGCTCCCGACGAGCTTTGGGGCCAGGTGGGCAACGGCACGCTGGATCACGCCTGGTGGGGGCCCGCCGAGGTGATGCAGATGGCCCGGCCATCGTACAAGATCGACGCCACCTGTCCGGGGTCCGACCTGGCCGCCGAGACCGCCGCGGCGTTGGCGGCCATCTCGATGGTTTTTCAGGCTACCGACCCAGCCTACGCCTCCGACCTGTTGAGCCATGCCGAGGAACTGTACGACTTCGCCAACACCTACGAGGGGAAGTACAGCGATTGCATCACCGACGCCGCGGCCTTCTACAACTCCTCGAGCGGCTATGACGACGAGCTGTTCTGGGGTGCCGCCTGGCTCTACAAGGCGACCGGCGACACGGACTACCTGCAGGATGCGCACGCGGTGTACCCCAGCGTGGCGGCTCGGTACGACTGGACCCACAATTGGGACGACAAGGCGTACGGGGCCTACGTGCTGATGGCCCAATTGACCGGCGACCCGCAATATGAGCAGGATGCCGAGAACTGGCTGGACTACTGGACAGTCGGGCACAACAGCCAGCAGGTACTGTACACGCCGGGTGGTCTGGCCTGGCTGAACACCTGGGGCGCCCTTCGCTACGCGGCCAACACCGCCTTCATCGCCTTCATCTACAGCGACTACCTCGACAGCGTGGATGGTGACGCCGCGACGGTAGCGCTGTACCACGACTTCGCGGTCGACCAGCTGCTCTACATGCTGGGCGACAACCCACTGAACCGGAGCCTGGTGGTGGGCTACGGCGACAACCCGCCGGTAGAGCCGCACCACCGCACAGCCCACGGCTCGTGGGCCAACCACATCGACACGCCCACGGACACCCGGCACATCCTCTACGGTGCCTTGGTCGGAGGCCCCGACGCCAGCGACAGCTACGTTGACGACCGAAACGACCATGTCAAGAACGAGGTGGCCCTGGACTTCAACGCTGGCTTCACTGGCGCCTTGGCCCGGCTGGTCCAGGAGTACGGCGGTCAGGCCGATCCCCTGTTCCCCGAGCCCGAAGTCCGAGACGACGAGTTCTTCGTGATGGCCAATATCAGTTCGGAAGGCGGGCGGTACGTGACCGTCGACGCCCTCATTCACAACCGCAGCGCCTGGCCTGCCAGGGGGAAAGACCAGCTCTCGTTCCGCTACTTCGTCGACCTGACTGAGGTTTTCGCCGCGGGGTACCTGGTCACCGACGTGACGATCAGCGTCTACTATGACCAGGGAGCCGTGCTCTCCGGGCTCGTCGCGTGGGACCTGCCCAACGACCTCTACTACATAGAAGCAGACTTCTCCGGAACCGAGCTCTATCCGGGGGGGGAGGCCGAGTACCGGAAAGAGATCCTGTTCCACATCAACCTGCCCTACGATTCCAGCGATCCGGACTGGGACTCGAGCAACGACTGGTCCTACCAGGGCTTGCCCGGTGGATCTCCCGTGCTCACGGAGTACATCCCCATCTACGACGACGGGGTCCTGATCTTCGGACTGGAGCCCTGAGGCGCAACACGCCCCTGTTCAGGCGCTCAGGGCACCGAGCGCGATCAGCTCCCTCACAACCGGGCGGATGCCCTCCTCCAGCTGCCCGAGCGTAGTCGCCACCTGCGCGGTACTCGCTCCCTGCCCGAAAGCCCCGAGCAGGGGCAGGGTCGAGGCGTCGATCGGCAGGGGCGTGTGGGGACCGTCCCACATCAGGAAGGCCACCGGCTTCAGCTGGCCTCGAGCCAGGGACCGGGGCGTGCCGGGGAAGGTGCCCCACAGGCAGGTGGTGTGCAGGGTCTCGCCGGGTGTTCCCGCGGGGGCGGGCTCCAGGAGGTCGACCCATGCAGGAGCATCGCCTACCAGAAGCCCCATGGGGCCGAAGCGCTCGAAGGGGCGTTGTGCGCGGCCCTCCAACCGGATCTCGCCCAGGGCGAGCTGATAGGCCGGTTCGGGGGGCACGTCCCCCACCACCCGCACTGCGAAGATCTGTCCTTCCGTGAGCTTGCGGCTCAGGGCCGCGCGGGATCGGACCAGTTCGGAGCCAGCCACCTCTTCGGTGGGGGGAAGCGGGACCGGGTCGCCCTTCTCGACCGCCAGACCCAGGGCTGTTCCGACCGCCTCTGCACCGTCGCGGTCTGCGCGTTTGTGTGCCTCACAAGGCCCCGATCCGGCTCGGTTGCGGATCCAGTCGTCATCGGGGAGCGGCCAGGGTGTGTCGCCCAGGGTGTCCCACCCGCTCGCACGGCGCACCAACTCCGCGGCACGGGCGAGTACGGTGAGGGCCCCGCCGTCGGGTCCCTCCGACCAGGCCACCCGCGCTCCATCCACCAGGGCCGCCACTGGCCAGGTGTCCAGGAAGTCCACGAGCACCGCACCAGCCTCTGCCAGCGATCGGCGGCCGAGGGTATCGCGGAGCTGCCCGGAGAGCGCACTCCTGCCCGACCCCTCGATCCAACCCCGGGTGAACCGCTCCTCCAGCAATCGCACCGCGAGGTCCACGGTGTCGGCCGATTCCGCGCCTTGCGGGGGAAAGGGGCCTGGGGGAAGCACCACCGTCAAGGCGTCCCCCTTCTGTCCGCCGGAGGGGCGACGTCTCGCTCGGGCGGGGGACCCTCCAGCGCGGGCACCCACAGGTTGCTGTACACCGGGACCGGCTCCGCTGCGAGGTCGCACAAGAGCACCTGGCGGGCTTCGGATCGGTAGTCCGGGCGACCCGAGGAGTAGAGCACCGTCACCGGGTGGTCCGGCGGGTACCAGGCAAGCAACGCGTCGCGCAGCGCGGCCAACATGGTGGTGCTGCCCGTCGTGTCCAGGGCGTCGCCGCCGGCGGTGAACTCACCGACCTGCGCGAGGAGGAGCGGGACCACCGTGCTCGGGACCATGCCATCGCGGGCAATGTTCCACGCGGAGAGGAACTGCAGGCCCTGGTGGCCTGTCCAGAACACCCGGTCCAGCACCAACTCCAGAAAGGACATGCCGTGGACCAGCCGGAGGGGGTGGCCCTCCCGTGCGCACAGGCGCCGGATCAGGAGCACCGCGTCGTTGATGAAAAGCGGGCTCCCCGCGACCAGATAGAGCACGTCGAATCCGTCCGCGAACGCGCGCCGAACCAGCATGTGGGCGAGGTCGTCGTAGGCGACCGGGCGGTCCACCCCGGGCAACTCGTACAGGTAGTCCAGCGGGCGCACCGAGAGGTCGGGCGCCACCACGGCCACCAGTTCTCGCACATGGGCGAGCCCGTACGCACGCAGCCTCTCGTGGCGGGGCTGACGCAGGAGGTCCAGGGCCTCGGTGGTCAGGTGCTCTGGGCGCGCCGGGCCGAGGCCAACGATGGTGAGGGACCCAGCCATGCGGGGGAGGCTACTACGGGTGTGGGTCGATGTCCGGCTCGAACAGGTAGTAGCCGATGGCCTGGCCGCTCTCGGACTCGTAGAAGTCGGTGATCCACAGGTGGATGCGGCTGCCCACGACCTGGGCCCCGATCCCGCTGATCAGGCCTTCCTCGGTGAGCGACACCGGGAGCGGGTTGGCGGGCGACTTCGACCAGGTGACCCCGTCCATGGAGGTGGCGAGGTTCAGGTGGTGGTACTTGCTGGACACCGTGTTCGGGCCGCTGGAGACCCACTCCTCGAACCCGATGTAGAACATGTAGTGCAGGCCGCCGTGCTCCACGACCGCTGCGCCGGCGATGCCTGCGGTGTCGTAGGGTCCGCCCGCGGACAGGATCGGGTTGCCGCCGAGGCTCCAACTGGCCAGGCTGCTCGCCGTGGCACTGTACACGTCACAGGCAGGGGTGGTGCCGGTGAAGTCCCAGGGGTCGACGTACTGGGCGCCGATGTACCCGGTGAACCCGTACGCCGCCTTGGTGAGGGCAAGTGGCCAACAGGGGCTCACGTAGGGGGTGAAACCGTCCCCCGCCAACGCGATGAAGTCGATGACGGGGTTGGCGGCGTGCTTGGTCCAGGTCACCCCGTCCGGCGAGGTGGCCACGCCCAGGCCCCAGGTCCCGAAGTCCCAATCGCTCGTGGGGAGGGTCACCCCCTGGTAGGTCATCACGTAGGACGCGGTGTCCGGGTCCCACACCACCTGGATGGCGTCCATGATGTCCTGGTCCCAGGCTCCGGATTGGGACAGGAGCAGGGGGTTGGACGGGTGGGCGTCCCAGCTGGTGCCGTCCCCCGAAGCCGCGTAGTGGAGCTCGTAGCCGGTGCCCCCGGAGGCGCTGAACCAGATCTGGTGGAAGGGGTGCCCCACCACGGTGGTGGTGAGGAAGCCCACCGAGTCCACCTCGAGCGAGCCCGACTGGGTGGTGAACACCGGGTTGCAGTCGTAGACCGAGAGCTGGGTGCCGCTGATCGGGGTGAAAGGGCACTCGGTCACGTCGGCCGGGTCCACATCCACCGGCTCCGGGATGACCTCGTAGTCGGAGGTGCAGCCGATGAGCGCTCCGGCGACCGCTCCGCCGAACAGCAGTGCTTTGAGGGGGCTAGTTGACGCCGCGGTGCGCATGCTCGCACTCCAGGATCTGGAAGGTGTCACACTCCGCGGCCTCCACGCAGGCCGCTTCTCCCGCGACGTCCGCGCCCTCTTCGACCTCTGCGTAGGTGCAGCCCTGGTAGCAGGAGCTGAAGGTCGGGAAGGCCGCGTATCCACACTCCCTGTACAGCTCGGTGCACAGGTCGTCGCAGGGACCGCTCTCGTAGGCCGTGCAGGCCGCGAGTAGCGGCAGGACCAACAAGGCTTTCCTCATGTCCCCTCCGGGGAAGTGGGCCAGGGTAGCGCGCAGATCGGCGACTGTCATCCGGATCCGACAGCTCGGGAAGGAGACGTTGGCAAGCCCTCGCGAATTCGGTCACGACCACCGCTCCGGCACTGGGGGCGGTCCTGCGATATGGGTCCCGGACGAATCGTGCGAGGAGACCATGGCCGGCTACGACCACCGGGCCATCGAGGCCAAGTGGCAGAAGTACTGGAACGACAACGGTACCTTTGCCACGCCCACCGACCGGACCCGAAAGAAGTTCTATGTCCTGGACATGTTCCCCTACCCCAGCGGGTCCGGGCTCCACGTCGGGCACCCCAAGGGGTACGTCGCCACCGACGTGGTGGCGCGGGTGAAGCGGATGATGGGCTTCAACGTGCTGCGAGTGATGGGGTGGGACTCCTTCGGGCTACCGGCCGAGCGGCAGGCGGTGAAGGAGGGCAAGCACCCGCGGGAGATCACCGAGCGCAACATCGCGGTGTTCAAGCAGCAGCTTGAAAAGCTGGGTCTGTCCTACGACTGGTCCCACGAGTTGGCCACCTCCGCCCCCGGCTACTACCGCTGGACCCAGTGGATCTTCCTCGAGCTCTACAACAAGGGCCTGGCGTACCAGGCGGACGTCCCGGTGAACTGGTGTCCCGCCCTGGGCACGGTCCTCGCCAACGAGGAGGTCCAGGACGGCAAGTACATCGAGACCGGGGACCCGGTCGAGCAGCGGATGATGCGCCAGTGGATGCTGCGGATCACCGAGTACGCGGAGCGCCTGCTGGAAGGCCTCGACGACGTCGAGTGGCCGGTGAGCACCGAGAAGAAGCAGCGGGAGTGGATCGGCCGCTCCGAGGGCGCCCGGGTGCGTTTCCAGATGGCGGGTACCGACGCGTTCTTCGACGTGTTCACCACTCGCCCCGACACCCTGTTCGGGTGCACCTACGCGGTGCTCGCCCCCGAACACCCTCTGGTGGAGCAGATCACCACCGACACCCAGCGCGCGGAGGTCGACGCGTACCGGGCCGAGGCGGGCCGCCGCTCCGAGCGCGACCGCATCAGCCAGGCGCTCGAGGACGTGAAGACCGGCGTGTTCACCGGGGCGTACTGCATCAACCCGGTGGATGGCGCGCAGGTGCCGGTATGGATCGCCGACTACGTGCTCGCCACCTACGGTACCGGCGCGGTCTTCGCCTGCCCGGGTCACGACGAGCGCGACTGGCACTTCGCGAAGGCCTTCGACCTCCTCATCGTCGAGGTGGTGGCCGGGGGTGACCTCGAGCAGGGTGCGTACATCGGCGACGGCCCCCACGTGAACTCGGAGTTCCTCGACGGTCTGGACGTCGCGGGTGCCAAGCGGCAGATCATCGACTGGCTGGAGGAGCACGGGCACGGCGAGGGGACCGTGCAGTACAAGCTGCGCGACTGGCTGTTCTCCCGGCAGCGGTACTGGGGCGAACCCTTCCCGATCATCGAGTTGCCGGACGGGACCACCAAGCCGCTCTCGGCGTCGGCCCTGCCGGTGACCCTGCCCGAAATGCACGCGTACAAGCCCACGCCCGATGGCCGGCCGCCGCTGGCGCGTGTCGAGTCGTGGGTGCACACCACCGACCCGGAGACGGGCCTGCCCGCGAAGCGTGAGACCAACACCATGCCGCAGTGGGCGGGGTCCTGTTGGTACTACCTGCGTTTCCTCTCCCCGACCCACGACGAGGTGGCGTGGGACCCAGAGGAGGAGAAGTACTGGATGCCGGTCGACCTGTACGTGGGTGGGGCCGAGCACGCGGTGCTCCACCTGCTGTACGCCCGCTTCTGGCACCACGTCCTCTACGACCTGGGCCATGTGAGCACCCCCGAGCCCTTCAAGCGCCTGTTCCACCAGGGGATGATCCACGCCATGTCGTACCGGGACGGTCAGGGCCGCTGGTACTACCCGGACGAGGTGGAGGAACGGGACGGTGCGTTCTTCGCCGGGAAGACCGGCGAGCCGCTGACCGAGAAGCTCTACAAGATGTCGAAATCCAGGCACAACGTCACCAACCCCGACGACATGTGTGGGGAGTTCGGTGCCGACGCGCTCCGCCTCTACGAGCTGTTCATGGGGCCCCTGGACGAGGGTGGCATCTGGGAGGACGCCGGGGTCGCCGGCACCCGCCGGTTCCTGGACCGCACCTGGCGCCTGGTGGTCGCCGAGGAGGGCGGCCTTTCCGCCCGCATCACCGACGAGCCCGCACAGGACCGGGACCTGGAGCGTGCCCTGCACTCGGCGATCAAGAAGGTCACCGAGGCCGTGGACTCCCTCCGCTTCAACACCGCGATCTCCGAGATGATGATCTTCGTGAACGAGGCGACGAAGCGCGAGCGGATCCCCAGGGCTTGGGCGGACGCCTTCGTGCGCATCCTCGCCCCCTTCGCGCCCCACGTGGGCGAGGAGCTGTGGCGGGTCCTGGGTCATGAGGACTCCCTCACCTACGCCCCCTGGCCTCCCTGGGACGAGGCGAAGCTCGCGGTGGAGACCCTCACCCTGGCGGTGCAGGTCAACGGCAAGCTGCGAGGGCAGGTGGAGGTCGCGGTGGACGTGTCGAAGGAGGATGCGCTCACCGCGGCGAAGGCCGAGGAGAACGTGGCGCGGTACCTCGCGAACGGGACGTTGCGGCGGGAGATCTACGTGCCCGGGCGGTTGGTGAACCTGGTCGTGGGCTGACGGAGCTTCCCCAGAGCGGCGGCATCCCCGCGGGGCGCCATTCCGGCGGGGGGGGCGCCATCGCCGCGGGTGGGGCGCCATTCCGGCGGGTGGGGCGACATCCCGGCGGGCGCAGCTTCTCCAGGGCAGACTTCGTCGAAAGCTCGCTCGCTCGGGGCAAGCCCCCCACCGGAGGATCGCGGCGCACCCCTCGACCCCCTGGGCGGGGCGGCCGCCCGGCGGACCGACGA
Source organism: Deltaproteobacteria bacterium (assembly GCA_019307545.1). Taxonomy (GTDB): domain Bacteria; phylum Myxococcota_A; class UBA796; order UBA796; genus JAFDJI01. Next base: position 20,510 of record JAFDJI010000049.1, read on the forward strand.
CATCCCGGCGACTGGGGCATGCCCCCCTCAACGCGCGCTCCCCCGG
>JAFDJI010000400.1 GCA_019307545.1 Deltaproteobacteria bacterium
TCGACCAGCGGGGACCAAACCGAGCCCTGAGAACCGTACAATGGCGGCGCCCATGCGCACTTGCTGGTTGCCGCTGCTGCTCCTGACCCTTGCCCTCCCGGCCCTCGGTGGGGGTGGTGACCCTCCCGCCGACCAGCAGGCGGCCGCAGGGGTGATGGACCTGTTGCTCGCACACACCGACGGCACGCCCCGCGCCGGCGTCCAAATCGAGGTGGAGGATGTGGTGATCGGTTCGACGGGAGCCGACGGACGGGCTCGCGTCCACCTGGCGCCCGGTAGCTGGGTCCTTGCAGTCGAACAGGGCGACGGGCCCGGCATGGGGACGGGCGAGTGGGACGACGCGGATCTCCACCTGAGATTGCGTCCAGGCGCCTCGTCCACCTCTGGGGGGCGGGATCAGCGGGCGGAGTTCATCGTCCGCATCGACCAGGGCACGGTTTCGGCGGTGGACCTCGAGATCTCCCAAGCCGGGCACTCGTTCGGTGCCGAGTCTGGGGGAGCTGTTGGCCCGACCCCCTACCCGAGTGGCGTCCTGCATGGGCGGGTCCTCGCGGGTCGCGGTGCGCCCGTCGCCGGCGCCCGCATCTATGCCGGAGGCGATCACCGATGAGGAAGGACGGTTCGAGCTGGGCCTTCCGCAGGGAAGCTACGATCTGAGAATCGAGGCACCCGGTGTGCCGGCCGTGCTCCTTGCCGCGACGCCGCTACCCGTCACCCGGGCCTTCGCGAGAGAGGTCGCTCGGAGCACGCGTCGCAATGAGCTTCGCATCGACCTCGACCACCGGCCCCTTCGCGAGGAACGCGGGCGGCCGGGCAGCACCGAGCCGTTCGTCCTGGGCCGGCCGGAGGGGGAGAACGTCGAGGTCATGGGGGTGGACTGGTGCACCTGGCAAGCGTACGTGGCCGACCACGGCCAGCGCTGCCTGCACATCCTGGACCTGCGGCACGGCAGCCACCAGATCAGCTGCGAGCGCTCCGATCAGCCCGTCTCGGAGATCACCTCGTCGCTCCCATCCCGACTGGACCCACTGCAGGAGGACCGGTCGGGACGCGCCGTGGCGAGGTGCGCGGTGGTCAACATGGCGCCCTACGGTTTCGCCGGACGAGGCGTGGATTTGGAGACGAAGTGCGCCATCCGGCTAGACGACCGGAAGGTCGACTCGGATGGAAGCTACGACACCTTCGATGTCCACCGGTCCATTACCCTACGGACCTACCTGGTCGAGCCGCCGGCGGGGACCTCGTTCCTCATCGCGGTGGGCAGTGACGAGGCGAGCGCTATCGTGCGCTTCGAGCACGTTCCGTGGACAGCCGTGGGGTTGGACACGGCGTACCCCACTCCCCCCTACTGCGAGGAGTGAGGTCCAGCTCCGAGCGCGATAGACGTCCTCGTCGAACCGGAGGGCGGATGCGAGGAGCCGGGTTCCTGTTGTTGCTGGCTGTCGCGTGCAGGTCGGAACCCGACCCGTGCGGGGAGTGCGACGACACCGCGGACTCCACAGACGACACCGGCGACACCGGCGACACCGGCGACACCAGCGACACCGGCGACACCGGCGACATCGAGTCCTTCGAACCGGGTCGCATCCTGTTCATCGGCAACAGCTTCACCCTGGGCGGGCCGGTGCCCGACATCGTCGACCTGCTCGCCAACGACGCCGGCTGGGCCGATCCCGACATCGAAACCAGCGCGTTTGGGGGTGAGACCCTCGAGGGCCATCGGGATCGTTCCGCGACCCTGGACAAGGTCGACGCGGGCGACTGGGACGTGCTGGTGCTCCAGGAGTACAGCACGCGGCCGACCGACAACATCGGCGACCCGGTGCAGTTCAAGACCGACGCGACCTGGTTCCACGATCGCGTGCTCGAGAACAGTCCGGACGTACACGTGGTGCTGTACGAGACCTGGGCGCGGCACCCAGACCACGCCATCTACCCAGGCTCGTTCGCGGATCCGGCGGAGATGCAGGCACAGCTCCGCACCCACTACAACGACGCGGCCGACAACTGGATCCCCACCAATGCGACCGCGTCTCCCATCGCACCGCTGCAGGTCGCGCCTGTGGGAGACGCCTGGGAGGGGCACCTGGCCGAGCCCGACCCGGTGCGCCTGCACGCCTCCGACGACTACCACGCCGCCCTTGCCGGACAGTACCTGAACGCCCTGGTGATCTACGCGACGATCTACGGGCGCAGCGCCGCGCAGCGCACGCCGTGGAAGCTCCCTCCAGAGGATGCGAAGCGACTCCATGTCGCCGCGGACGCAACGACCGGGCTCCAGGTCCCCGGCGGACCAGACCACGCTGCGCTGCCCACGGGGTTGACCACCGGCCAGCGGGTGCGCCTCGACCTGGGCAGCAGCAGCGAGCCCACGGCCAACACGGGGTGGAACGACTTGACCAGCCCCACCGGGGGCATCGCGGGTAATCTCCAGGTCGACCAGGGCGCCACGAGCACCGTCGACATCTCGGTCACCGACGCGTTCGGGGGGGTGAACACCAGCGGGCTGGAGTCCGCGCTGTATCCGGCGTCCGCCGCACAGGACTCCTTCTTCTGCGGCTCCTTCGACGACCACGCCGAAGGCCTGGAGCGCCCCGGAGCGGTGACCCTGCACGGGCTGGACCCGGCGGGGACCTACCGGCTCCTGCTCTTCGCATCACGCAGCGGCACTGACGGGGGGCGGGGACGGCTGACGCGGTACACCGCCGACGGGCAGTGGGCCGACCTCGAGGTGTCGGACAACACCACCACCCAGGCGGAGCTGTCCGGTGTGCAGCCGGCATCCGACGGCACGCTCGCCCTCGAGGTGGCCGTCAGCCCCGACGGCACAGGCCGCTTCTGCTACCTGGGCGTCTTGGAGCTGGTCCGGGAGTAGGGGCTACTCGCACGCCCCCAAGGCCGGCATCTCGACCTCGACATCGCCGTCGACCTCTACCTCGGCGTACGCACAGGCCTCCGGGGTCTGGCTTCCGCCCATCATGGTGACTGTGGTGATGTCGTACAGGCCGGGCTCGAGGAGAAGGGGCACGCCGTTGTCGCAGGGTGTTTCGCCAATCAGCTCGCGAATGGGCTCGCTCTCCGAGAACGGGTCGCTATCGATGGGGATGCACGAGTAGCCGACCGCGCGGTCCTCCTCGGCGTCCCGGGCCTCCGAGATGAGGGCCAGACCGTCGGCGCCGGTGAGGCCATCGACGGTCACGGTGATGACCCCGGGCTCCGCGGGGTTGCAGGCGGCGAGGGCCGCGAAAAACAGGGCAGAAGACATTGAACGCACGTTTGGACTCCTTGGCCAGGATGAATCACGACGGGTGCTTGGCAAGCGTAAGGGATTCGAGCGTGTCGATCACGCCCTATTGGCCCAGCCGCTCCTCGACCTCTTCCGGGATCCACACCCCATCCAGGCACTCCGCCGCCCACCCCACGTCGTTCTCCGCGAGGCGCCGCAGGAGCCGGAGGGCCGCGACCTTCACCGGGAGCGGGTCCGCCCACACCGCGCCCTCCAGGAAGCGCAGGTCCCCGGTATCGCGGGGGAGCTTCTTCACCTCGATCACGTCCCGACAGCGGGCACAGGCGAGCATCGCGGCATCGACGTCGGGCTCCTCGTCCATCGGCGGCACCTCGATCACCCGCAGGTCGTCGCCCCCGCCGCACAGCTCGCACACCGACCCGGCGCGACGAGAAATATCCTTCCCCAGTGCGTGTACCGCCGCCACATGGGCGTCGAACCGGTCTCTGCCCCGCGCCATCTGCGCCTCCTCCGCCTCGGTCCGCACAGCCTATCCCAACCGGGCAACGGCCCAAGAAACCACTTCACATCCCACGCGGCTGGCCGATTAGACGATAGGAACCCGGAAAGGCACCATGAACGCAGGCACCCCTCTACCCGTGGAACACACCGCAGGACAGCGATTCGACCGGCTCGAGGCGCGCCCGCTTCCCGATGGACGGATCGCGCTCTCCTCCGCACGCGACGGCTCGATCGTGGCGGTCATCGACCGCGCGTTCCTGCGCTCCTTCGAGCACCTGCTGATGTCGGGGAGCGAGCCTACCGGGTGATCGCCTCCGGATCGTAGGCGGCCAGCTTCTCCAGGCGCGGACGGAGCGTTTCGGTCACCTCGTCGGGTTCGGTGAAGACCGCCCCCACCACGGCCCACATCATCGTGGTGCGGCCGTCGCGGAGCAGGCAGTAGTTGCCTACCTCGAGCCCGACCTCGTTGAGGAGCACCATGCACTCGTCCTGGTCCCCCCAGGTCAGCAGGTCGTCCCGCTGGACGCGCTCCACACCCCCAGCGAAGCCAATGGCGGCCCCTATCTTCACCGCGCTATAGGTCAGCTTGGCCTCGCTCGGGTCGGTATCCACCGTGATCTGGGTCACGACCATCAGCGGCGTCCCGGCATTCTCCAGGTCCTCGTACTCGTAGTCCAGCTCCCACGCACCCAGAGACTTGGCCAGCGCCCATGTCTCCTTCGATGGGTCGATGGCGAGGCTCGGGTGGGTGCGCAGCAGGTCGTGTGCGGTGAAGACCACCTCCTGGTCTTGGGGGGTGAGGGCCATCTGCCCACCCCCACAGGCCAGGGTGGCCAACCCCACCGCACCCAGTACAACCGTCATCACGCGCATCGAAACCTCCTACTGTTCCGGAGAGGCCTCGTCCTCCGCCATCAGGCCCTCGAAGCGCCAGGTGAGGTCCCCGCCGGGCGTCCAGGAGAGCACCAGGTCGCCGAAGGGACTGGCCATGAGCAGCTCCAGGTCCTCTTGGGGGATGTCGGTGTCGTCGAAGTTCTCCACGTCCTTGAACCGGAGCATGATCTTGTCGCCCTCGATGAGGTTGTCGCTGGCGCTGTAGAGCTCGTCGCCGCGGCGCAGGCGGAACACCGGGCGGAGGATGGCCAGTTCGCGGGGCAGCTCCACCAGCACGTTATCGCTGCCCATGCGCGACTCAATCTCCATCGACGATCCGTCGGGGACCCCATCCACGATGTCGTGCACCGTCTTGTTGAACTGCGGGTGGCGCTCGGCGACGGGGTGGCGGACCTCCTTGTCGCGGATCCCGGCGGCGCGGCGCCGCTCGCGAAATTCCTCGGACT
>JAFDJI010000401.1 GCA_019307545.1 Deltaproteobacteria bacterium
CCGTGGCGAGGTCCATTTCCAGGCTGCAGTACCCCGCGGCCGCCGCCGCAGCTCGCACCGCTTCCGCTGCCCAGGGAGCGCGTCCCAGGTTGGTGTGGATCACCACCCCGGTGGCGTTGATCACCGGGTGGGTGGCGCCACCCAGCAGGGCCACACCCGCCTCGGCGACGAGGGCCGCGACGTCCGGAACCGACGCCAGGGTGTCCTCGCGGATGCTCGCCCGCAGCCGATCCAGGGTCTCGCGCGTCACCGCCACCGCGACACCCCTTGGCAGCGCCGCCACCCTGGGATCGGCCAGCACCGCGTTCACCGCGGGCAGGTTTCGGTAGAGATCCGTCACGGCGGAAGCCTACCAGGGGTGAGGACGCCCGCCACAACAGAGAGGCCCAGGCCAGATCGTGGCGAAACGGCTAGGAAGGAGGGTCATGACCGCCCTGCTCTACTTCCTCGTCGCGGTGTTTGCGGCCTGGACGTCCACCCGCGCCTGGTTGATGGACCGAAACGAATCGGCCCGGGTGGCCTTCCTGGGCCTGGGCTGGTGCGTCGCGGTGGCGTACGCGGCCTTCGCCCTCTCCCTGCTGCCCGGACTGGCGCCCCTGCGCACGATCTACATGGCGGCCGGCGCCTTCGTCCCCGCCTTCTCCCTCTGGACCGTGGACCGGGTGTTCGGGAAGCCCGATGCGCCGCGGTCCCCCTGGACCCAGAGCCTGTTCCTGATCACCGTCATCGTCGCGCCGACCTGCGTGGGGACCCACCTCCTGCTGTACGGAGACGCCCCGCGCACCTCGCCCCCGGCGGTGGTGTCCGGCATCTTCACCTTCCTCGCCTTCTGCCTCACCCTGCTTCGGCTGTGGGAAGCCCACCAGGAGACCGGCCTCCGGGTGGAGAAGGTACGACTGCGCTACCTGCTCGGCTTTGCCACCAGCGCCGCCCTCTTCACCTTGTTGGAGCAGCTCGCCCGGATCGTCGCGAGCCCGGTGGATCCGGCGGGGATGTCCATCGCCACCAGGGGCCTGGCGCTCCAGGGGGCCCTGCCACCGCTCTCGGTGCTGCTCTCCGCAGTGGTCCTCTACTTCCTGTACCAGACCCTGGTGATGTACCGGTTGCTCGATCTCAACGAGATGTTCAGCCACATCGCCACCCTGGTGGTCTCGGCCTTCCTGCTCGTCTTGGTGGACGGGGTCACGGTGATGTGGGTTGGCACGTTCACCGACTACCCCTTCCACAGCACCTTCCAGATCTTCCTCGCCTCGCTCCTCTTCCTCGCCGCCTATGACCCACTCAAGTCCCAGATCGAATGGGCCATGAACCGCCTGTTCAACCAGCGTGGCCAACAGCTCGCCGACACGCTCGCCACCCTCCGGGCGGAGATCCCCACCGTGATCGCCACTCGCGGGCTCACCGAGTTGATGCTCTCGCGGCTCCACGCTTCGGGGCGCGTCCCGGTGTGCTCGCTGTACCTGTTCGATCCGAGCAGGGACGCCTTCACCCTGCTGGGAGAGCGGAGCATCGCCGCGGAGCGTCCCCTCGCGGTGGTGGCCGCCCACCCGTTCACCGATGGGCTGGCCGAGGGTACGCCCTGGTACATGCGGCCGACCCTGAAGCGCCGTGCCCGGGTCGACGAGTCCGCCGCAAAGACCCTCGACCTCATGGACGCGATGCACAGCGACCTCACCCTCCCCTTCGTGTCGCGCGGGGGGGTGGTCCTCGGCTGGCTCAACCTGCGCGACGAGAACTGGTCGGATGGCTTCTCGGCCGAGGAGATCCAACGCCTGCAGGAGGCCATACAGCTCGCCAGCGTGGTGCTCTCCAACATCCAGGACTTCCAGGCGCTGGAGGAGGAGCACCGCCTCGCAGCCCTCGGCGCCATGGCGGCTGGCCTCGCCCACGAGATCCGCAACCCCCTCGCCGGAATCAAGGGCGCCGCCCAGTTCCTCCAAGCCGAGGATCTCCCCGAGCAGTCACAGGAGATGCTGGAGGTGGTCCTGCACGAGGTGGACCGGCTGAACCTGGTGGTGTCCCAGTTCCTGGACTACGCCCGTCCCTTCGAGCTCGACAAGTCCATCGATCACGTCAACGCCTTGGCGACCCACGCCCTGGCGCTCCTGAAGGCGCAGGGGGTTCCCGAGGACGTCACCGTGGTGGAGCGCCTCTCCGGTGACCTGCCGTCCATGCCAATGGACCGGGCGCGACTGTCGCAGGTCCTCATCAACCTGCTCCAGAACGCCCTGCAGGCCATGGAGGACGGCGGCGTGCTCACAGTGGCGACCCGGATGCACTGGAACCGCTCGGGCCAGCCGATGGTGGAGTTGGGCGTGTCCGACACCGGTGTCGGCATCAACGCAGAGGACATGGAGAAGCTCTTCATCCCGTTCTTCACCACCAAGAAAGGCGGCACGGGCCTGGGGCTCCCGATCTGCCAGCGCATCGTGCAGGCCCACGGCGGAGAGTTCGACGTCCAGTCGACCCCCCGACGAGGCGCCTCCTTCTTCATCCGCCTCCCGTTCCCGCGTGAAGTGGCCCGCGAGGAAACTCGCGAAGAAACGGCCGCCTAGTCCGGCGCCTCGGTCTCTTCTTCCGACTCCGGCGCGGGTGCCGGGGGTGCCTCCGGTCCCTCGCCCAGCTCCGGCTCTGGCAGCGCCACCCCATCCCGCACCACGTGCTCGCTCCACATACGGATGGGTGGCTTCTCCCCGGCGAGCACCATCGCCTCGAACCCGCTCCAACCCACTTCGGGGCAGAACTGGTCGCGGAGGATGATCCGACCGCCGTCGCGCTGGGACTCGCACACCGACACGATCCCACCCTCGCAGAACTTGGAGGTCATGATCTCGCAGGACCGGACCGAGGTGGACGCGCCCTTCTGGTGGGTTCCCGACCAACTCATCCCCACTGACGGGCTGGCGGGGAGCACCACCTGGGGTGGGTCCCAGATCTCCAGGTTCCCCTCCTCGTCCAGGGTGCCGATGTAGCCGTAGCCGCCCGGACCGAAGAAGTGACGCACGATCTCGAGCAACTCGGGGGGCTCCTCGGTGATGTCGTAGGTATGGATGTCGTAGCGCAGAATCTCGTCGTCGAGCACCGGCCCGTGCCACTCGTCACGGATGCGAACGTCGGGCAGGGAGAAGGGCCCGGCGACGTTGATACGGTCGTACTCGACCACCTGCGGCGGCGGTGCCCATCGCTGCACGTCTGGGGAGCCCCAGTCCGTCGAAACCGGTTTCTTCCCACAGGTAGGCGCCGCGAGGAACAGCGGTAGCAGGACAATCACGACTCGCTTCATGTGGACTCCGGCACGAGGGCATTGGTGAGGTCGGGGTCGCTACCCGAATCGCCCACTTCCCACTGGACCCCTGGGACCACCTGGGAAGCGTCGAAGGGGCGTGACTCCACGAGGGTCGCACGCGGAGTGGAGAGGAATCGCAGCAGATCGATGCCACCGGGGACACCGTTGGAGGAACGACCCAGCCCCACTGACGGTAGCCGAAGCGAGGCGCCGATCGTCGCCCGGTTGATATTGAGAGACCCGGTCTTGAGGCGAGGGGTCATCTCCTCCAGGATCGGGTTCTCGGGTTTGGTGAACACCGAGGTGGACAGGCGGTACACGAGCTGGTTGTGCAGCGAAACCGCCTCCTCCCAGTCCTCCACCCGGTACAGGAGCAGGCTGGGGCCGGGGGGCTCCTCGTTGAGAAAGCCGTGCCCGTTCTGCCAGTTGACCCAGTACACGGACGGCTCGACGTAGAACCCCCGCCGTCCGTCGACCTCGCGGTTCGCCGCCTCCATCAGGGGGGTGTGCCCCCGGGCCAACAGGGTGCGCCCGTAGCGGCGGTACCGAGTGCGAAAGTTCTCGGAGATCACCGGACCCACGAACACGTCCTCGTCGAAGCCGTATCCCACCCGCAGGTTGGAGGTCCGCCGCACCAACTCATCGGCGAAGGCATCGAAGATCTCGCGGACGACGATCGCCCGTCCGGTGCTGTTGTGTCGCTGACCAGCGGTCAGGAAGGCGCCCACCAGCACCTCGTAGACCGTGCGCTCCAGGTCGCAGTCCTCGAGGACGATGGCGCAGCCCTTCCCACCGCACTGGAACACCGTAGGCAGCTCTGGCCGCTCGAAGGTGGCCCGACGGATGGCCATGGCCGTGGAGAAGGACCCCGAGAACAGCAGCGCGTCAAGCCCCGGATGGGTGGCGAGCCGCTGGCCGATCCCGGACCCCGATCCCTGGACCAGGTTGAAGGCACCCCGCGGCATGCGGCACCGGTCGATCAGCTCCGCCACCCCCTGCCCCACCCCGGGGGTGAACTTGGAGGGCTTGAACACCACGGCGTTGCCCGCCAACAGCGCCGAGGCCACGTACAGGGTGGGGATGAGCAGCGGCATGTTGTGGGGGGTGAGGATCCCGACCACGCCCCGGGGGCGGTAGTCGCTGCGGGCCTCGTTCTCGTCGAGCACCCGCGGCTCCAGGAGTTGCAGCCCATCCTCCAGGAGCAGGTCCACGGCCCGCATGGACGCCAG
>JAFDJI010001011.1 GCA_019307545.1 Deltaproteobacteria bacterium
CAAACCGGGGACGAAGGGTGCGCTCGGCACGCGCGGGGGTCCCGGGCCCGACGGGACGATGGCCATCTGCCCCTACACCCCGGCCGGTGATGGGGGGATCGGGAACGACGGTGGTCCCGGAAGGCCCGGCGGACCCGGTGGTCCTGGGGGGCCTGGCGGCGACATCGAGATCTTCGTCCAGTGCGGCAACCAGACCGAGTGCCAGGAGGTACTCAACGCGGTGGAGCCCACCGTGGAAAGCCGCGGCGGTCCCGGCGGCGCCGGCGGTGCTGGCGGCCAGGGGGGTCCGGGCGGGCCCGGGGGACGGGGCGGAACGGGGGCGACCTGCCACCACTCCTCGGGCCCTCGATGGGTTTCCGCCGGGCGGGACGGACCTCCCGGCATCCGCGGGCCTACCGGCACCGATGGCCGCCACGGACCTCAGGGGCGGCCCGGCGCGGTCCGCATCGGGGTCGTACCGTAGGGAGCTGTTGGGTTCACCGCAGCGCGGCGCCCGGCAGGCGCACATCGCCCGAGCGACGGGTGATCCGCTCCTTGTCCAGCCACTCCAGGAGGGGAATCGCCGTCTTGCGTGACAGCCCGGTGAGGTCCTTGAACTGGCCCGGGGTGAGCTGGCCTTCCTCGGCGAACCAGTCCCTGATCCGGGCCCGAATGCCGTCCAGCACCTCGCGCCCCACCCATCCGACCCCCGGGACCTGGAGCACCGTGCCTCCCTTCTCCAGGAGCCGCATCAGCGCAGTTACCTCGGGCTCGGGGTGCTTCTTGTGCAGCGCCTTCGGCGCGATCCCGGAGAGCCCCGCATCGTGAAGGGAGGTCCGCAACTGCTCCTGCAGCGTGGCCTGCGACTCCGACAACCGGACCGAGAAACCGGTCAACCGCACCAGGGGTCCCTCCAGGACCAAGGGTCCCGTCTCCCCGAGGCGGTCCACCAGGGCGTCCCGCGGCGCAGCTCCCGCCGGTTCGCACCCAGAGAGAGGGGCTGCCCGCGGTGATAGGCCTCGAGTGCCATCAGGAGTGCCCCCTCCAGCCGTGCGACGACGGGAGGGGCAAGCATCCGGTCCCCCAGGCGGACACCCCCCGCCGCGCCCCGGGCACGGGCGTTCCATTCCTCGAGGGGCAGCCCCTGCTCCCCGGTGCGCTCGAGCCATACCTCGACCTCACCCCGGAAAAGCCTGGCCAGCTGCTCGCCGGCCGCCACCCGATTCCGACGCCGCATCCGAAAGGCCCAGGGGTCGACCACCACCCCGCCCCCCAGGGTCTCCTGTGGCGACGGGCGACGGATCACGAACCGGTCCCCTGGCAGCGCCGGAAGGGGCGTGTCCAGACGCACCTGCGCCCACACGGCCGTTCCGGGAATCACTTCGGCGCCCTCCTCGGCGATGTACAGCCGCCCCACCCCTTCGGCGGTACCCAACAGCATCCGCACCGGGCTCCCGTCCTGCAGCGGATCCCCCGAGGCCAGGTGCCGATAGCGCACGTCCAGGATGCGAGGGCACGGAACAGGGCCCTCCGCAACCACGACACCGCGAGGCACCTGCTCCCGGTCGACCCCCGCCAGGTTCAGCGCCGCACGCCATCCCGCGCGTGCCCGTTCCGCCTGCGCACCGTGCACCTCGATGCCCCGTACCCGAGCCGCGGTCCCGGAAGGAAGCAGGGTCACCTGGGACCCGTCCTCGAGCGAGCCGGACCACACCGTCCCCGTCACCACCGTACCGAACCCGGCCCGGACGAAGGCCCGATCGACCGGTAAGCGAAACGGCCCGTCCTCGTCCCGCTCTGGACGCCGGAACCCGCCCAGCGCTCGCACCACGTCATCCTTCCCCTCACCCGTGACGGCCGAAAACGGCACCACCGGCCGTCCTTCGAGGAAGGTGCCTCGGATGGCCCCGGACACATCCTCCATGGCCAACTCCAACAGCTCCTCGTCCACCAGGTCCACCATGGTGAGCACCACCGCGCCGTCTGCCACCCCCAGCAACTCCAGGATGGCCAGGTGCTCCCGCGTCTGGGGCATGACCCCGTCCACGGCCGACACGCACAGCAGCACCGCATCGATCCCGGTCGCCCCCGCCACCATGGTGCGCACGAGCCTTTCGTGGCCAGGCACGTCCACGAAAGCCAGGCGCCCCCCGTCGGAGAGGTCGAGGGGGACGAACCCCAACGCGATGGTGATCCCGCGCTCCTTCTCCTCCGGAAGCGCATCGAGGTCCACCCCGGTGAGCACGCGCACCAGCGCGGTCTTGCCATGATCGATGTGACCCGCGGTACCCACCACGAGACTGGCCGCCTGCATGACCCTCCCGCTCCTGCACGCACCTTACCCTGATCGGGAAGGAAGCCTACA
>JAFDJI010000050.1 GCA_019307545.1 Deltaproteobacteria bacterium
ATGCACTCCACGCCCTGGCTGTGGCTCTATCGTCCCGCGGCGCCCTGTGCCCGCGCCCAGTCCGTGCAGGTGGTCCAAATGGCCCACGCCATGGCGTGCCGCGGGCACGCGACCACGCTGGCGGTGAATCCGGAGGGCGTCGGTCGTCCCGCTGTGGAGGAGGTGCTGGACTTCTACGGGCTCAAGCCGGTCCGGACCCTGCACGTGCATGTCCTGCCCCGCCGACGCACCCCGGCATCACTCGCCTGGCGCGGCCTGGTCGCCGGGTGGCTCCTCCGCCATCGGCGCCGTGGGGTGGTGTACGCGCGGAGCAAGCGCTACGCGCGCGAAGTCCTCCGCATGGGGACGGGCGTGCGCCTGGTCCTGGAGACCCACGAGGTGGACTCGCTGCTCGCAACGGAGCGGGGGGAGGATCCCGGCCCCTGCCGCGCACTGGAGGCGGAGGTGCTGCGGGGAGCCGCGGGCGTGGTGGCGAATGCCCCGGGAACCTTGCGGCTCCTGGCCTCCGTCCATCCCCTCCTGCCGCCGGCCACGGTGGTGCACAACGGCACCCACCCCTCCGCGCTGCGTGGGCGGCCCGGACCGGGCGAGGGCGTCGGGTATGTCGGAAGCGTGCGGCCCTTCAAGGACCTGACCACCCTGGCCCGCGCCGCCGCCCGGATCGAGGTCCCGGTGCACCTGGTGGGCGCAACCCCCGGCGATCCGGAGGTGAGCCGTCTGCAATCGGTGTCTGGCGGCAGGATGGTCATGGAGCCTCCCATCCCGTATCGGGACGTACACGCGCGGCTGGCCGCGTTCCGGGTGCTGGTGCTGCCCGTAGGTAGGGGTCTGTTCGGCGAGCACCTCACCTCGCCGCTCAAGCTGCAGGATTATTTCGCGAGCGGGGTGCCGGTGGTGGCTGCGGACACCCCGGCGGTGCGGGACGCTGCTGGGGACGCGGTCCTGTACTACCGCCCCGGCGACGCCGAAGGGCTCTCGATGGCCATCGCGCGGCTGTACCAGGACGAGGGCCTGCGACACGCCCTGCTGGGGCGGGTCCGGGTCCGCACCTGGGCGGAACGCGCGGCGGAGGTGGATGCGTTCGTGGAGGGCCTGGGATGACGGTGCTGTACGTGCTCCGCTACTACCCCACCCTCACCGAGACCTTCGTGTACCGGGAGATGGAGGGGCTGGTGGCCCGGGGGGTGCGCGTGCATGCCGTCGCCATCGGCACCCGCGCGGACGGGGTCCTCCAGGATCAGCCACCGCCCGTCCCAGTGGCGCGCCCGCCCCGGGGACGATCGGCGTGGCGGCTCCTGTTACCCACGCTCCAGGGCTGGAGTTCGCCGGAGGGCCGCCGCGCATGGCGGTGGGGGCGCCGGTACCTGCGCCGGAAGGACATCGTTCGGGCGTTGTGGCTGGCCGACCACGCGCGTCGGGTGGGCGCCCGCCGCCTGCACGCGCACTTCGCCGGGGAGGCTGCGGAGTGGGCCCGGGTGGCGGCGTCGGTGGCGGGTCTGCCCTACGGGATCACCGTGCACGGGGTGGACCTGTTCCGCCCGAGGCCCGCCCTCTCGGAGGTGCTCGGCGCGGCCGATCCGGTCGTGACGGTTTCCGAGCACCACCAGCGCCATCTCGCGGCGCGCTACGGGGTGCAGGCCAAGGTGGTCCGATGCGGGGTCTACCCGGACCGCCATCCAATGGCCGATCCCGGCGGATCGGGGCCGCTACGGGTGATTTCGGTGGCCCGAAACGTCCCGAAGAAGGGGCTCGACCTGTTGGTGGACGCGGTCCACGGCGTGCCGGGAGCGACCCTGCGGTTGGTCTCCGACGCGCCGCGGTCCTGGGAGGGGCGTCGGGTCCAGGTGGGGCCGCTCCCACCCAGCGCGGTGCCCGGCGCCCTGGCGGACGCGCAGGTATTCGCGCTGCCGTGCCGGGTGGCTCCGGACGGGGACCGGGACGGCATCCCGGTAGCACTTCTGGAGGCCATGGCCGCCGGTCTTCCGGTACTCTCCACCCCGGTGGCTGGTATTCCCGAGATTGTGGACGAAGCGGTTGGCTGGATGGTCCCCCCGGACGACCCGGCCGCACTGCGCAAGGCCCTCGCGGAGATCGCCGCCTGTCCCGAAGAACGCGTCCGGCGTGGGGTGGCGGCCCGAGAGCGGGTCATGGGTCGTGGCTACACCGTTGAGCGACAGGTGGACGGCCTGCTGGCGGCATGGGGGCTTCGGTGAAGCGAGCACTCCGCGCCTACCTCGATAGGCTCTGGGACGGCGAGGACCACGCCGAAGCAGTGCTCGCTGCCGCGAGGGCCTGTGCCGCGGAGCCGTGGAAGGTGGTGGGGCAGGCTGGGTTGCTCGCCCGGTGCCGGGTGGAGCACGCTGATCGACTCCTGGGCCTCGACGCCAGCCTCCGGGTCCGTCCCGCGGGAGCCATGGGGGTGTTGGCGACGGTCCCGCTCGGCGCACCCTACCCGGTCCTCCTGCATCCGGATCGGCGGCGGCGGGGGGCCTATGACACCCCGGTGGACATGGCGCGTCGGGTGGTGGCGGCCGCCGCGGGGGCCTGCGAGGGTCCACTCCACCGGGGACTTGACCCGGCGTGCGGCACCGGCGCGTTCCTGGTGGCGATGGCGGAGCACAGGGTGCCGGAGATCCACGGTTCCGACCTCGATCCCCTGGTGTTGGAGGTCGCCCGCATCGCCGTGCCCCGTGCGCAGCTCTCGATCGCCGATGCCCTGCTCCATGGCTCCCAAGCTGACCTGGTGGTTGGCAACCCCCCCTTCGTGCCACCAGAGCGCCAGGACAAGGAGCTGCGGGTGAGCCTGCGCCGCAGGTTCCCCTGGCTCCGGGGTCGCTTCGACCTGGTGATCCCCTTTGCCGCAGTGGCCGTGGAGCGGTGTCGCTACCTGGGCGGCGTCGGGCTGGTGCTACCGGCTCCGGCGATGGTGCAACCCTACGGCGCCGTGCTGCGGCGCCGCTGGCTGCAGCGGCACCTGGTGACGGACCTCAGTGGTCCCCATCCGTTTCCTGGCGCGTCGGTGGAGGTGATGCTGCTCGTGATGCGCTCTGGCGACGGTCCCGCCCCGATGCCTCCCTTCGGGATGACCTCGGAAGAGCTGTCGCGGCTGGAAAACGTCCCCTTCAACCCGACGCTTCGCCCCGGAGACGTCGGGTTGGTCGACGAGATCCGCCAGCGAAGCCTGCGTTTGGGAGAGCTTTGCCTCGTGGACACGGGTGTGGTCGCGCACAGTCCGGGGCGAAGTCGGGAGGACCTGCTCCACGATGCGCCCGGCCCCGATCGCGTTCCCTACGCGGATGCAAGGGAGTTCTTCCAGGGCCGGCACCGCTGGCTGGAGTACCGACCCGACCGCATGCACCGGGCCAAGCGGCCGGAGATGTTCGAGCACCCGAAGATCGTGGTACAGCGGATACGGGGCAAGGGCTCGGTCAAGGCGGCCATCGACCGGGAAGGGATCTACCTGGGCCACACCTGCACGGTGGTGTGCCCCCGCGCGCCGGAGCGCGTGCCGCTGGATCGGCTCCGCGACCTGATCCTCTCCCCCCTCGTGGACGCGGTGACCCGCATCGAACGTGGGCAGCGGATGGACCTGTACCCGCGGGACGTGGCGGCGTTCCCAGTGCCCTGCTCCTGGCTGGAGGACCCGGACGTGCCTCTGGTGGAGGCTTGGGGACTGGGGGAGGAGCAGGTGGAGCGGCTGATGGGAGTCGTGGCGTAGGGGCAATGCCGGCGAGCTTTCAGCCGTCAGCCATCAGCCAGGTAGGAGGGTGGGGATGGCTGAATGCTGATGGCTGATAGCTGACTGCTTGTATGTACCTGGGCGGGAGAGCCGCGTCAGCAACTCGCGGCCGGACCGCCCCAGATCTTCACCGTGAGGGCCTGTTGATACACGTTGAAGTCCACGCGGATCGCTTGCCCTGGCCACAGGAAACGTGAAAGGTCCTTGCCCACCAGGAAGGTCATCCCGTCCGTGTCGAATTGCTCGTCGTCTCCCTTTGGCTCGTCCAGAGCCAGCCCCAAGCGGGGGCCTCCTCAGCCATACCCCTGGACGACAACCCGTAGGGAGGAGCCCGGATCGTCCATTTTGGCCAGGGCTTCTTTGAGGGCATCGATCGCCTTGGGTGTCACCTTGAGCATGCGTGCATCCCTGGAAAGATGGGTTCGCGATCCCAAGAGCCGTCACCGGCACGAAGTGTTGCAGCCGCCTATTCCCTGGCGTACGCCCCCACCACAACCACGGTGTTCCCCGGCCCGAGCACCAGGTCCTCCACCACCGGGTTCTCTCCCTCCTCTCCACTCCACCGCTCCCCGTCCACCCACACCTGCCGGAAGGACCGGTCGCCGGTGAGCGTCACCGACAGCGTCCATTCGCCACTTCCCCCCTCGCGGGTCACCCGCACCTCGCGCCCTTCCTCCCAGGCGGACACCTCCAGGTCGTAGCGGTCCTCGCCTACCCGCAATCCGCGCGCGGCGAGCCAGGGCCACCCGTTGGGCAGGTGGGGTGCGAGGCGGATCGATCCGGTCAGGGCGTCCACTTCTTCACCCACAAGGTACGCGAGCAACGCGGCTACCACGTCGCCCCCCTCCCACGGGCGGTACCGGGCAGAGATGTCCCCACCAAGGCCGGAGGGGTCGTGGATCACCTCCCAAACCGTGTTGTCGGGGGTGTGCGCCTCCTCGAAGTGGCCGGACGGCGTAGCGACCCGATCCAGCGCGTTGAAGGCAAGCTCGGCCTCCGGGCGATGCTGGGCGGCGAGGTTGTACAGCAGGTACCCGGGGACCATCCCGGTGTACGCCGGCATCTGCTCCCCCGTAGCGGGGTCGGGGGTGAGCAGGGTCCCGTCCTCGCGCATCAACGCCGCCACCATCTGGTCCACGTTGGTCACCGCCACCGGGTCGTCGGGACGGAGGTACCCGGTCCACACCGGCATCGGGGTCACGTCCTCGAAGGGATGGGGCCAGGGGGAGCGGTCCTCGAACAAGGCGAGGGGACTGTAGAACCCGTTCACCAGGTAGGTCGCGTCGGTCGTCTCGCGGATCGTCGCTGCGCGCTCCGCAAGGGTGGGGTCACCGCCGAGGTCCGCCAACTGCTCCGCCGCCGCCACGAACCAGAAGGCGCTGTTGGAGGACCACCCGAGGTTCTCCGGCATCCCACCGCCCGTCGCATAGGCGAGGGCGAACCGGAAGGTCTCGTCGCCGCTGAAGGTCATCAGCCCGTCTTCGTCCTCCTGGCGGGACAGGCACGCCTCCAGGAAGGCCATCCGTGCGGGGTCGAGCACCCCGTCGTCACCGGTGTGGCGCGCGTACGCCGCGTGGAGCCAGACCGGGTAGCTGGGCGCCTCCACCGGGTTGCGGCCGGGCATGAACGACGCGTGGACCCAGAAACCCACGGGGTCCGCGGGCTCTTCGAAGGAGGAGAGGTCGGTGTCGAGGGGGAAGGAGTTGGTGATGGCGTGCTGGACCACCGCCACCTCGTAGGTGACGTCCAGAGCGGTGCGGACCTCCTCGTGGAGCCCGGCCCGCAGGAACAGGCGCGCCGGCCCCTCGGTGTCCCGCATCCACCCCTTGGTGTACCGGTGCATCGGGCTGACCACCCCCAGGGCAGACGTCTGGACCTGGTGGGTGATGAGCATCCCCTCGACCAGATCGGTCACCTTGGGATCGGGCACCTCCAGGACCACCGCGCGCTCCAACAGCGCGGTGCTCGAGGCCCGGGCCGCCTCCAGGGCGGCGATCACGTCGACCTCTGGGGTGTCGAAGGTGTCGTCGTCGCTGAACTGGTGCAGGCAGACCACGCTCACCTCTTCCCCCGCGGGAAGGTCCGGCAGGGCGATGCGGAGGGTGGACAGGCCGATGGAGAGGTCTGCGCCGGGGCAGTGGACCAGCATGTGTTTGTCCCCCCGGTCCTGGCGCAGGCCGCGTGGGTCCTCGACCACCGATTCTCCCGCGCCGCGCGCGAGGGTGATCTGCACCTCCACGGTCTCGGCCGCGCTGCCCTCGTTGCGCACCGCGATGTGGCGCAGGATCCACGGTCTTCCGGGAGGCACGGTGTCGGTGGTGGTGAGGGAGAGGTCGCCCACTGCACCCCAGGTGCGGACCACGGGGGCACCGCGGGGCCGCTGCACCACTTCTTCCTCGAAGGAGAGGGGGGTCCCCGCGCGTACCAGGCGGAGGTCCGCGTCACCGAAGAACCCATCGTTGCGCTGGTAGTCGGGACCGATGGCGTTGGTGAGCGTGTTGCGGGGGGTGTCCAGACCGACGATCCCGAACGCCAACCCGTTGCCCACCCCGAAGGAACCGGCGTCGGCGCGGCCCGTGGAACCGCCGCGATGTCCGTAGTGGCTCACGTCTGCGAGCCAGGTCAGGTCGGTCAGGTCAGCGGGCACCTCGATGGCCCCCCCGGCTTCGTCCGTCCAGGCGGACCCGACCGTGGTGGGAGCCCACGCCGAAGTATCGGGTGGCCCACCACAGGCCACCAGGAGGAACGAGGCGGCGAGAGGCAGGCGATGCCCGGCCGGCAGTCTGGGTTCCGACTCGTTGACAGGAGCTTTGGTTGACACTCGTGCCTTGGTGCGGAATCTTCCACCAGGTTCGCTCGAGGTGCCCATGCGGTGGATGCTCCTATCGGCCCCCCTGTTGCTCGTGGGCTGCGGAGGCGATGGCTTCTATGTTTCTGGGGAATCCTGCAACACCAAGTACCTGAAGTGGGGCGGTGGTCTCACCTACCATTTGCTGCAGGGCAAGAGCGACGGCTCCTTCGATTATGACCCGGACGGGGCCGTGAGTACCCGGGTGGTCGGGAGCTACGATCTGGTGACCGGCGACTTCTTCTGGGGCACGGAGTTCCATCCGGATCACTGGCGTATGGCACGCATGGTGGAGGGCTACGGGTACGCCGCCACCAATGGCGACCTCGATATCACCTACTCTGTCACCACCACCGACATCAACGACACCGACTACGACGCCACAATCCGCGAGGAGCGGGTGGGATGCGAGGTCACCCGGCGCACGACCTACGACACCGCCGAGATCTGGCACACCGGCACCTTCTTCGACCACGAGTACCAGTACACCGACGAGGACGACTACGAAGGCGTCCCCTGGTTGGTGGAGGGGGTGGTCCGCTCTGACTACACCTGGACCGAGACCCTGGACTTCAATGGCGCGGGCCTCGACTACGAGTACGAGGAGAATGGTGACGGCGACGGCTACGCCCGGCGAGACTGGAGCCAGATCTCGGATGGCACCAGCTTCGAGGGGTACACCGAGTCCTTCCTCGACGGTGCGGAGCACGTCTACTATGTCGTGGACGGAGAGGGAACCTGGGACTACACCGTCGACTACAACGGCAACGGCACCGGAACCTACAGCGAGCCCGGCTTGGATTGCGACCTGACCTTCACCGGAGGCGACTGCACCTACAACTGCAATGGGGACACCGGGAGCTGCTGACCGGTGGGGGGCGGCGTCCGCGAGATCTCGTCCGACTTGGCCAAGTCTCGGGATTCCAGTACCATGCCCCGCGTGCATCGATGCGATAGGGTGCCAATCTGTTCTGAGGATGTCGAATGCTGCGGTCGATGACCGGCTATGGCCGCGGTGAGGCGAGCAGCGGGGACTTCACCGTCGTGGTGGAGTTGCGCAGCGTCAACAACCGCTTCCGCGACCTCCAACTCCGGTGTCCACGGGAGTACATGGCGCTCGAGCCGCGCATCAACTCCCTGCTGCGGGAGCCCTTCAGTCGCGGGCGCATCGACGCCTTCGTCCGCCGCTCCTACAGCGGCTCTCGTCATGTGGTGATCGCGGACAAGGCGCTGGCCAACGAGTACGCGAACGTCATCAACGACCTGTGCGAGAGGATGGTCGGCTTTATGGACAAGCGACTGCCGATCACCTTCATCCTGGAACGAGAGGGGGTGTTGCAGGTCCACGAGGAAGAGGTCGACGTGATGGTGGAGTGGGACATCGTCGAGACCGCGGTGCAGAGCGCCGTCGACGATCTCCTCGCCATGCGCGAGCAGGAAGGCCGCGCCCTGTATCGGGACCTCTCCACCCACCTGGCAGAGCTCCGCCAGGCCATCGCCGAGGTCGAGTCTGTGGCCACCGGGATCAACGAGCGGCTCCGCCAGCGGCTGGAGGCCCGCATCCACCGTCTGCTCGGCGATCGGTTCGACAAGCAGCGCCTGGTGCAGGAGGTGGCCCTGCTCGCCGACAAGGCCGACATCAGCGAGGAGCTTTCTCGCCTCCGGAGCCACTGTCAGCAGTTCGGCGAGGCGTTGGAGGGCGAGGAGGCGGTGGGCCGCCGTCTCGATTTCCTGCTCCAGGAGATGAACCGCGAGGTGAATACCATCGGCTCCAAGGCTGCCGAGCACCCGGTGAGTCACCGGGTGGTCGACATGAAGTCGATCCTGGAGCGGATGCGCGAGCAATCGGCGAACGTGGAGTAGCCGTGGCCTCCTCTTCGCTGCCCGGATGGCGGCTCCCGGATGAGGGGGTGTTGTTCGTGGTGAGCGGTCCCTCGGGGGTGGGGAAGTCCACCCTGGTCCAGGCCGCCATGGCCACCATCCCGGGGCTGTCCTTCTCGGTGTCCGCGACCACCCGCACGCCCCGGGAGGGGGAACGCGACGGGGTCCACTACCACTTCCTGTCGCGAGAACGCTTCGACACCCTGGTGGCTCGAGGCGCGTTCCTCGAGCACGCGACGGTCTACCACCAGGCCTACGGCACCTTGATGGAGCCCACCCGCGAAGCGCTGTCGTCGGGCCGATCGCTGTTGCTCGACATCGATGTCCAGGGTTCCCGCCAGGTCCGGGCCGGGTGGGCCGCGGCGGTACACGTCCTCATCGTCCCACCCGAGTTGGAGGCGCTCGAGTCGCGCCTGCGGGCGCGCGACACCGACCCCGAGGAGGTCGTGCGGCAGCGCATGGCTCAGGTGGCCGAGCAGGTCGGTGCGATCGCGGAGTACGACTACGTGGTCATCAACGACGACCTCGACACGGCGCACCGGGCGTTCCAGGCCATCCTCCTGGCCGAGATGAGTCGGGTTCGGCGCCGGGCCAGCCTGGTGAGTGACATCGAGCGCGCACTCGAGGACCGCGGCGAGACCGGCTGAAACAACTGGTTGCGGTTCGGGGCTTGACACGGCCGGATGGCGTGGCCTTCATCTACATGGGAAGGGCGCTCGCCACCCGTGGGGTTCTGTTCCGTGTGTGGGCGAGTAAACTCTCGCCGGAGACCCATTCCACTTGGACGTCATCTCCCAGGTCCTCGAGACCATCCGGACCTACTCGCCGGATGCCAACCTCCAACCGGTGATGTCGGCGTACCTGCTCGCTGCCAAGGCACACGCGGGTCAGACACGGAAGTCCGGCGAGGCCTACCTTTCGCACCCCCTGTCGGTGGCCAGGATCCTCGCGGACCTGCGGATGGACGTGGAGACCATCGCCACCGGTCTTCTCCACGACGCGCTGGAGGACAACCCCATCACCCGGGAGGAGTTGGAGGCGGAGATGGGGTCCACCATCACCCAATTGGTGGACGGGGTCACCAAGATCGGGAAGCTCCGCTTCCGGTCCAAGGAGGAGCTGCACGCCGAGAACTTCCGCAAGATGATGCTCGCCATGAGCAAGGATCTGCGCGTGATCCTGGTCAAGCTCTCGGACCGGCTCCACAACATGCGCACCCTGGAGCATCACCGCCTCGACAAGCAGGAGAGCATCGCGCGGGAGACGATGGACGTCTACGTCCCGATCGCGAACCGGCTCGGGATCGTCCGCCTCAAGGATGAGCTCGAGGACCTTTGCTTCCTCTACCTGCACCCCGAGCCGTACGCCGAGGTGAAGCGTTTCCTGGACCGCACCCAGGCTGACCGCGACGCCTACATCCGGCGCGCCGCGAAGGGGTTGGAGGCCAAGCTCGCCGAGGAGGGCATCAAGGGCGAGGTATCGGGCCGGGCCAAGAACCCCTACAGCATCTACCGGAAGATGGCGGCACAGAACCTGGCCGTCGAGGACGTCCCGGACATCCTGGCCTTCCGGGTGATCGTGGAGAACATGGGGCACTGCTACGGGGCGCTCGGCATCATGCACGGCTCCTTCCCGCCGGTGCCCGCCCGGATCAAGGACTACATCGCCCGTCCCAAGGCCAACGGATACCAATCCCTGCACACCACGGTGATCGGGCCGGAGCAACGCCGTATCGAGGTCCAGATCCGGTCCAAGGAGATGCACCGCGTCGCCGAGGAAGGCATCGCATCGCACTGGCAGTACAAGGAGGGCAAGCTCGCCCTTTCTCCGGAGGAAGTGGCCCGCATCTCGCGGATCCGCGAGCTGTTCGACATCGCGCGCGAGGCGGAGGACGCCACCGAGTTCATGGAGACGGTGAAGACCGAGTTCTACTCGGACGAGGTCTTCGTGTTCACCCCCGCTGGTGACGTGAAGCGACTGAAGCGCGGCGCCACGGCCCTGGATTTCGCCTACGCCATCCACAGCGACGTGGGGCAGCACTGCACCGGGGCCAAGGTCAACGGCAAGATGGTGCCCCTGCGCTGCGAGCTGCGCTCCGCCGATCGGGTGGAGATCCTCACCTCTGCAAACCAGCAGCCGAACCGGGACTGGCTCAAGATCGCCAAGACCGGTCGTGCCATCTCCAAGATCCGCCGCCACCTGCGTCAGCAGGAGCGGGAGCACGGCATCCGTCTCGGCCGCGACATGCTCGAAGCCGAGCTGAAGCGGTACGGCTCCAGCCTGCAGAAGGCGATTGCCGGGGGGCGGATGAAGGAGGTCCTCAAGCGCCGTACGTACCGCGACGCGGAGACCCTGTACGTGAACACCGCCACCGGTTCGGCCTCCCTGAAGGGCAATGTACGGCGGCTCCTCCCGGAGGGGGTCTACGACGAGCACCACAGGCGGGCACAGCCGGGGACCTTCACCTCCATCATCAGCCGGTTCCGCACCCGCGCGGAGAGCCCGGTGCTCATCACTGGGGAGGACGCGGTGCTGGTGAACTTCGCCAACTGCTGCTGCCCGCTGCCGGGAGAGCAGGTGGTGGGGTTCATCACCCGGGGTCGCGGCATCACCGTGCACCAGTCGGACTGCGACCAGCTTGCCAAGATGGACGCGAACCGCCGGATCTCGGTGGAGTGGGACGCGGAGTCGGGCGCACGGCACGCGGGACGTATTCGGGTCCACTGCCAGGACCGTCCCGGGCTCCTCGCCAACATCTCCCGGGTCTGTGAGCTGGCCCAGGTGAACATCAGCCGGGCAGAGGCCCGTCCGACCGGAGACGGGAGCTCGGTTTGCACGCTCGAGGTGGCGGTGCGGGACGTGGGGGAGTTGGGGCGACTGATCAAGAACATCGAGAAGATCAAGGGCGTGGACCTGGTGCAGCGGTTGGCGGGGTAGTCGAGCCCGAAGCCATGGGCATGCCAGCGGCACGCTATGCTCCCAGGGTGAACCCCGCCGACGAGTGTTGGGATGGAGGGTGACCTCCAGGCTTCGGTTCCTCGGAGCAAGTAGGCGTCCACGACCTTGCCCGACGAAGGGATTGCCAGCGAGCGCGTTTCGGAGTATCTGCGCCGGCCACACGGAGTATTCACCATGGCAGACGCACGGACCTGCGGGGCCGCGCTGGCACTCCTCGCCCTGCCCCTGGTCGCCCACGCGGAGTTCGACTGGGGCCAGGACTGCGAGGACGGCAGCGGGTTCTTCACCCAGTATGTTCCCTACTGGAGCACCGACGTCGTGGGGCAGATCCCCGACGACAAGCGCGACGTGTTCATCCTCCTCGACGCCGACGACGACGTCGACGTCCAGCTGATCGACGTCAGCACGGGGACCGAGATCATCGCCTGGCCCAGCGGCATCCTCAACGGGGCCTCGCCCGAGTGTCAGTGGTGGCAGGGCACCCAGTACTGCTACAGCGGCTACAACGGCGACCAGACCTCGAGCGGCCTCGGGAAGGAGTGGATCCTCATCCAGGGCAACACCAGCCGGGTCACCGAGATGCGGGTCTTCGGATACGCGTCGGGCAACGCCCTGGTGGACTACGACTTCAGCGCCCTGCCCACCTGCAACGAGATCGGAAGTGGCGACTTCCTCCAGTACATCCCCTACTACGATACCGTCACTGTCGGCGACATCCCCGCGGGCAAGACCAATATCGAGATCGACCTCACCGCCAACAGTGGCCGAGACGTCGATATCCAGATCTGGGACGGTGCTACCCCGGTGGTGATGTGGCCGAGCGGCCTGCTCAATGGGGCCGGCGAGGAGTCCCTCGACTACCGCGGGACGACCATCACCTACAGCGGCTACAACGGCATCGACGGCAACTGGGGCCACGAGCGAATCACCGTGACCGGCGATCTGCGCGCCGACCTCACCATGAAGGCCTT
>JAFDJI010000402.1 GCA_019307545.1 Deltaproteobacteria bacterium
GATCAGGGCGAGCAGGGCGCCCGGTACCGGTTCCGTCGTCACCCCGCGCACCACCGAATGGGAGGCCCGTTGCAGCGTCGTCGCCACCCGGGTGAGGGCGTCCGGGGGAAGTTCGGCACGGCTTCCCGCCAACCCCACCGCGAACGTGCCTTCGGGCGCGAGATCGACCGCCGCCGCCGAGGGCAGGCCATCGCAGTCGAAGTCGTAGGAACCCCGCACCGCCTGGTCGAGCGCATCCCGGCGGGGAAGGCCGGTATCGACGCCGCCAACGATCGTGTCGAGGCGCACTTGGTGGGGCCGGTCCGTCCTGCGGAGCAGCTCGCACAGGGCGACGAGGCGGGTGGCATCGTGCGTGGCGCTGCCGGCCTCGATGGCCGATACCCATCCGTCCGGTCGGCTCCCCACCGCGGCAGACACCTCGCGCAGGAGCGGCGGATCTGCGTGCAGCGGGTCCTGGAGCCGCTCGATCACCGCGACTGCGGCGCGGCCCCGGAGCGCCGCTGCGACCTCCTGTGCGGGGAAGGGGCGGAGCCAGGTGATTCCCAGCACTCCAACCTTCCAGGACTGCGTCTTGCGGAGATGATCGGCGACCGAGCGCGCGATCGGGACCACGGCGCCCTGTGCGACCAGCACGATCTCCGCGTCCTCCATCTGGTGCGAGTCCACAAAGGACAGGGGGCGCCCGGTGTGTTTCGTGAGCTCCGCCATCCCGAGCGCGGCCACCTCGGACACGTGGTCCGCGAAGAAGCGCTGACGCCCGGATGCCGCGATCGTCGCGTCCCGAGCACCCATGGTGCCGCCCGTCGCCACCGGGTGGTCTGGATCGAACCAGGCGAGCAGCCGGCGACGCTCGGCGCCGAACAGGAGCCGCTGCGCCTCGGTGGCGCTCTCCGTCGGTTCCTCGGGCCAGCCGAGGAAGGTGCGCACCGTCTCCTCATCGGGGAGGAGGAGGTCCTCGATCCGCTGCCCATCGACGGCGACCAAGCCGGGCACCATCGTTCGCTCAGCGACCCACCTTGCCAGGAGGGTCAGGTCGAGGGCGTGCTGCCCGGAGTGGGCCATCACCTGGAAGCAACCGCTGTCGGCGACGGCGTGGTAGCCGGTGTGGCCGGCGCTTTGGGCGTCGCCGTGACGGTTCACGGCGTGGAGCACCAGCGGCGCCAGCCGGGATGCGGCGGCATGCATCTGGTGATGAGCCTCCACCAGCTCTTCGCCATGGAGGAAGGCGGTGGCGCGGAGACCGGCCAGGGCCATGCCGGAGGCCACGGCGACCGTCCCGGCGGCGCCTGCCCCATCCTGCTCCACCACCGGCCGGCCAAAGGCGTTCAGGGCTCGGGTCGGCTCGGGCAACAGGCGAGCGGCGATCCCTGCGCTCACCGGTGTGGACGGGCGGTGTGCGATCCCGTCGCACGCCAGGGCTTCGAGGGCAGCGAGCGCCTGGACGACCGGGAGCACCGCAGGCGTGCCGGTCCCCGTCGTGGGCGGCGACTCTGACGCGGAACCACCGAACAGCTTGCGAAGCCAGTCGGTTCCGGCCTCGGCGAGGCTAGGCATACTTCCTCCGGAAGTACAGCTCCTCCTCCGGCTCGGCGAACTGGCGGCCTTCCAGCCATTGGATGGCCGCCGTCGGGCACCGCAGGGTGGCCGCACGGTTGGGTGCGAACTCGGCGTCGTAGCGGATGCGTGGTAGGCCGTCGACGATCTCGATCACCCCAGGGGGGGCGTCGGCGGCACACAGCCCACAGGCGTCGCAGGCGACGGCACACCGATCGCGGGCCGCGTCACCGGTGAGGGGAGAGTTGCACTGCACGAACAGTCGATGCTCCATCGGCACGATGACGAACAGGTCGAGGGGGCAGACGTCGACGCAGTCCCCGCAGGCGGTGCACGCCTCGGGGTCCACCTCCGGCAGACCCTCGGCGTTCATGGTGATCGCGTCGAAGGTGCAGACCACCTCGCAGTCGTCGAGGCCCAGGCACCCCCACGGGCAGGCCCGGTGGCCGCCATCCACGATGACCGCGGCCCGGCAGGTGGCGATGCCCTCGTACCCGGCGAGGCGGCGCACGCTTCCCTCGCCCCCGGCGCACTTGAGCCGCGCGACGTCCTTCACCTGTTCCCCGACATCGACCCCGAGGAAGGTGGCGATGACGCCCAGGTCGTCGGCGGAGGCCACGGTGCACTTGGAGGGAGCGAGCGTCCCACCCACCAGTGCCTCTGCGAAGGCTGCACACCCGGGCGAACCGCACGCGCCGCAGTTGTTCCCCGGCAACAGATCGTTGACCATCTCGATCCGGGGGTCTTCCTCGACCTTGAGGAACCGGTACGCGACGGCGAGGACCACGGCGAAGAACACGCCGAGGCCCGTCATGATGCCGATCGCCACCGCGACCTGTTCCATCCCCGCCTCCTAGTTGAACTCCGCGGCCTGCTCGATGAGCTCGGGCGTGGCCGTGGCGTCGCCATCACGGGGCTTGCCGGGGTGGATGCACCGGGCCGGGCAGACCTTGGCCGCCTTCACCAAATCCGCGAAGGTGCCAGCGGTGAGGTCAGCGAGGAAGGCCTGTTTGTCGGCGTTGTACTTGAACAGGATCGGATTCAGGTTCGTGCACTCGTTGCAGGTGGTGCACATCGGGGAGTCGATCCAGGGCTCGTCGAAGGCGAGGGCCTCTTCTTCTTCGGGCTCCGGTTCCGGCGCCGGTGCCTCGACCTCCTCGGGTGGCGCCTCGGCGGATGGGCCTGCTGCGGGCGGCGCGGGCCTTGCGGCAACCGGCGCGAGTGCATCCACGTCCATCAGGCTGGCGGCGAGGCGCTCCAAGGCTTCCCGTGCCGCGTCGTTCCTCGCCTGCTCGAGCGCCGTCGCGTGGGCCTCCTCGAGGGCCGCCACCCGTGCCTCCGCCTCCACCAACGCCTGCTCACGGGCTCGCGCCGCCGCCTGGTTGGCAAAGGCGTTGTCGTACCCGCCCAGCTCCTGGAGGAAACGCCAGGCACGGAGCCGGTCCCGACAGGCCAGGGTGAGCTCTCGGGTGACCACGGCGCGCTGCAGGGTCTGCTGCGCGTCCACCACCCAGATGAAGGGGACCTGCTGCACCGCGCTCTCGAGGTCGAAGTGCTCCAAGAACTCGGCCAGCGGAACCTGGTCCTCTGCCCAGGCCACTGGGGGAATGACGCGGAAATGGCCCAGGTAGGTGGGCTCCAGCGCCACGCCGTCCGCGAAGGTGAAGGGCAGCTCCAGGTCCGCGACCGTGTGGGTCGGCCACCGCTTCTCCGGTTGGGGGTTGGCGGACAGATCGAAGCGCTCCGCCCAGCTTTCGCCGGCATCCGGGTCGTAGGTGAACTCGGGGAACCCGCGCCCGTGCAGGGCTGCCTCGGCGCGGAGGATCCGCCACCCCACGGGGTGGGGGGCGGGGACCGCGACCACGGCCACCGAGGGCCGCAGTGCGGTGGCCATCCGGGCAAAAGCCGCCACCAGGTGTTCGGGCCTGGCCAGGGAGGACTGGACCGCGAAGGCCTCGCGGTGGGCGAGAACCACGCTCCCCAGGCTGATGTGGAAGGTGGACAGGTCCGGCACGTCCTCTTCCGCTCGATCGCAGGCCACGACATGCACCGGCCGGCTGGACCGGAGCAACGCCGAGAGGGACCCCTGGTCCCGCTCGCGGAGGCGACGTACGGTGGTGAGCACGACGACGGCTGGAACCACTTCCAACTCGTCGGCGGTGAACCCCTCCCAGTCCAGGTGGGCGAGTGAGGGGCCGTGCACCTCGGGGACGTACTTTCCTTCCGTCTCCAGGCGGGCTGTCCGTGCAGCCCTGAACACCCCCGCCATCCGTTTCGCCAAGCCGTCGAACATCCCCTGTGCGGCGGCCAGCGGATCGGGGTGATCCAGGACCGCTTGCGCCTCCGGGAGGACGATGTCGGCGTCCGGCGGCCGCACGCACACCACCCGCGAGGGCGTTTCGCCTTCCAGGTAGTCCTCGATGACCTTCAGCGTGCGCTCGATCCGCTCGCGCCGGGCATCCTCCAATTGCTTGGAGCCCCTCCTCCCCGTGAGCATCTTCGCCAGGGCCTGTGGATCGATGTGGCTGCCGCCGGTGGCCCCCAGGGTGTCGGCCACTGCTTCGGCCGTACCCCCTTCCGCCGACCCGAGTCGGTCGAGGAGGAGGAGGTCCGAGAGCTGCTCCCTCAACCGACGCAGGTGGTCCACGAAGCTCTGGTGGCGCGATGCGCGGGCCGCGTTCAGCACTTGCAGGAACAGGCGCGCTGGCGTGTCGGTACGCAGGTCGACGAGTGGCGCAGCCTCGGGCAACACCGCGGTCAGCGCATTCAGATCGCCCGTCAGTTCCTGCGCTGGCTCCTCTTGGAGGGCCAGGGCCTGATGCAGCCGTTCGCCAGCGGCTTCGAGCACGGTTCCAAGCGGGGCCGTTGGCGCCGGCTGCTCCCGCAGCAGACCGGCGGCGATGGCCACCAGGAGCTCTCGGTTGTCGTCGAGGA
>JAFDJI010000403.1 GCA_019307545.1 Deltaproteobacteria bacterium
GCCGCCACGTACAACGCACGACATCCCTCCGCGGAGACCTCGGGGGGGCAGCGCGACTCCTCGGGCAGCGCAGGCTTCGGGGGCCGGGTGCGGCGAACGCCGTCGGCCTCGATCAACGCCTCCTCGACGAAGGCGCCATCGGGCTCCAGCGCCGCGTACCGCCGATAGGACCGCTCCGCGGCCTCCCCGTTGCCGGCCCGCTGCTCCACCCGCGCCTTGCGAACCCACAGCTCCGCCCAGGTGGGGTCGAGGCGGAGCGCCCGGTCGTAGGCCGCTGCCGCCTCGGCGTCCTGGGTGCCCCCGTACCAGGTTGCCAGCAGGTCCCCCAGACGGGCCGGGTGGCGAGGCTCGAAGGGCGAGAGCGCCTCGGCCATCTGCAGTGCCTGGTCGGAGGCGGCGATGTCGCCCCGAGCCTCGTGCACGTCTCCCAGGGCGGCCCACGCATCGGGGTTGCGGGCATTCTCCGCCATCAGGGCCTCGAGTTGGGCACGCGCATCGGCGATCCGCCCCGCGGCAAAGGCTGCCCGCGCACCATCGAGCTGGGTCCGCTGCACCGGGGTCAGCGGTTGGGCCGCGGTCAGCGAGAGCCGGAGTGCCCGCTCCTCGATCCGCGCCCGGTCCAGCCTCGCGGCAAACGGCTCGACCTCCTCCAGGGCGGGGTACCGAAGGAGGGCGTCCTCCAAGAAGGCGATGGCTTCCTCACCCGCCCCGGCCTCCACCAAGACCTCGGAGATGCGTACCGCGGTCTCGGCAGCGCTGGTGGCGTCCCGCTCCGGGTCGTGCGCCCCCAGGTAGGTGCGATACAGCCGTATCGCTTGGTTCGGATCGAACCCCGCGGTGGCGTGGGCCTCCAGGCGAATGGGCTCCGAGGACCAGTCCGCGTACACCCGGAGCGCACGGAAGGTTGCGGCTGCCTTCTGGGACCGACCCTGGCGATCGTAGACCTTCCCCAAGGCCTCCAAGGCATCCACATCGTCCGGCGGGGCAAGCCGGTAGGCCGACGCCGCACCGTCCAGGTCCCCCATGGCCTCCCGCACCCGGCCCAGGTCCATCGCCGCCCGCAGGTAGTCGGGGTCGTGCCTCAGCACTGCCCCATAGCGCTGGGCAGCCGCGGAGAGATCGCCCCCCTTCTCCAGCGACAGCCCCTCCTGGTACAGGCTCCTCGGCAGGGGTTCCAGGGGAAGGGGCACCTCTGCATGCGCCACACCCATGCACAACGCGGCCGCCAGCACCGAGGCGGCCAGGCCCATCACCGGAGCAGCCCCTTCAGCTCCCGCACCTTGAGCCCGATCTGGTTGAAGCGGAGCTGCACCTTTCGGGCATGGGATTCGTCACCGAGCAGCACCTGGGCCATCGCGCCGAAGTCGCCCTTCTCCCGCAGGTAGAGCTGTCGGAAGTACTGCTGCTCGCAGGCCAGCGAGACCTTGTTCAGTGATTCATCGGGCTGGATGGACACCGTGATGACCCACCCGTCTCCCTCCTCCGCCAGCTCGCCGGAGGGTGCATTCGCCAGCAGGTCGCGCACCAGCTTCGGTCGCACCTGGATCACGTCCACGCGATCGCCTCCTTGCACGCCAATCATCTCGGACAACGCGAACAGCACCGCGTTCTCGACCGTCATGGCGAACTCGCGCAGGTTGCCCGGCCAGGCGTGCCGTCGCAGCAGCCGCATCGCCCGCTCGGGGAACAGGAAGGTGATCACGTCCTCGTCCGGCTCGGGGATGGTCCCGCCGGCGTGCACCTGCACCCCTCCCGACCCCACGCCGTGCTGCTTTCGATAGGCATCCACCAGCCCGCGGAGGTACGGACCGTTCAGCGCCTGGTCGATGCAGAACACCAGGAACCGGTCAAGGTCCAGGGAACGCTCCTTCAGTGAGGGCAAGCGCACGGCCGCCGCCGGGTTCAAGCGCATGTAAAGGTCAGCGCGGAACTCACCGCTACGCACCCGCCCCGCAAGGTCCTCGTTGGTGGCCGCGACCAATTTCACGTCGATGGGACGCTCCCTGAGGTCGCCGAGGCGGGTGACGGTCCCTTCCTGGAGGACCGAGAGGAGCATCTTCTGGGCATCCTCCGTCAGGTTGGCGATCTCGTCCAGGAGCAGCGTTCCTCCATCCGCCGTCTCGAAGGCACCCACCCGATCCGACACCGACCCGGTGTACGCCCCTTTCACCGACCCGAAGAGGTGGGCCGCCATGAGCTCGGTCGGGAGCGTAGACAGGTCGACCGCCACGAAGCGTCCAGAGCGGCCCGAGCGTGGGTGGAGGAAGTGCCGGGCGATGAGGCTCTTCCCGGTGCCGGTCGGCCCCTGCAGCACCACCGGGAGCCGCCCCCGGGCGAGCACCTTCAACCGCTGGCGGAGCCGCCGCATGGCGAAGGATCGCCCCCAGAACACCGGACCGTCTGCTTCCTGACCCTGCCGCGCATCGATGATGCTCGATATCTGCGCCTGCAGCGAGCGCGCGTCCACGTAGTCGTCGTCCAGGAAATAGGTGTATTCCTCGGCGTGGAGCCTCTCGGCTGGGCCCTCCAACGCCAGCTCGTCCCGCGAGGTCATGAGGATGACCGGCAGGTCGGGATACCGGCTCCGCATCGCGCCCAGGATCTCCAAGCCCTGGCACCCGCGGAGCCGCTCCACCTCGCGCGCCGGCATGCCCGCTTCGTATCCAACGAGGTTCTCCGGCGGGATGTCGAAGTGGACGTCGAGCAGGACCAGATCGACGCGACCCCGGGAACGGGCCAGGATCTCGGCTGCCTCGCGCCAGCTCCGTGCCGGTCCCCGGTATCGGTGCTCGGGTATCGCTTGCTTGCACAGTTCGGTGTAGCGGTCCTGGTCATCGACGATGAGGATGTCGGCCATCTCTACGCTCTCCTGCGCCGGTAGCGCCGTACCAGGTCCTGACAGGCCTCGGACACCTTCCGTGCCGCTCGTTCCGCCCGCCCCACCGCCGCCTCGTCCACGGGATCTACTCCCAGCGCGGGCACGACCTCGGCGATGACGGCGATGGCCTCATCGATCATCTGGACCAGTGGATCCGAAGACAGGTCGACCGTCGCCCCCCCCGGCAGGGACGCCTCCCCCACCAGGGCAGGCCGCAGCGCCGCCCACAGGGAGGCTGCATCCCTCGATCCCCCCGGACCCCGGCGGGTGGCCGTGAGATCTGCGACCAATGCTGCCCGCCGCTCTTGGACCGAGGCATCGGGCGCCAGCCAGCGTACCTGAAAGCAGATGTACTTCCCGAGGTCGTGCTTCACGCGGGCGAGATACTCGGCCACGGCGTCTCGGGTGTGGGAATCCAGCGCACCTGTTGCGTCCATCCGCACGTCATAACGTCGAAAGCGACCCGCGAGGAGGCCAGTGCCTCTTCGGAGCCGCTATCGAAAAGCGGAGATTTCGCAGGGTCTCGTGTGGGTGGGTGGGCTTCGTAAGCTGGGAACTGCAGGTCGTGTCAAAAGGTCTGGGTGGCCGTGTTCGCTAGGTTCATCAGATGGGCAGAGGGTACCTTAGGGAAACCGGGCGCACCGGGTGAATGGTCCATTTCCAGGCATGTCTTTTCGCGAAGGGGTTGACCCGATCACGACCTACAGTTCGCAACCCACGAAGGGGGTTCGTGTCATTCCTCCTGGATGGAGTCCGCCCCCCGCTAGTGCAAGGTGTGTGCCAGCCCTAGCCCACCACCACCGATCCGCACATCCGCACCCGAAGGTGCCCTCGAAATCCGACTTCGGTCGTTCTGACCAGAACCGGATGGGCAAAAGGGAGGGCGTGCACCGGGGTCGCCATCATGTGCGCGCACAGTGCGCGCACATCATTCGGGCGGCAAAGACGCCTCCTGATCATCGCGCGCCACCACCAACCCGTACTTCTTGATGAGCCGGTAGAGCTGGAACCGGTTCTTCAACCCAAGCTCTCGCCACACCCGCTCTTGCACACCCTCGTGCTTGTCGAGGCAGGCCTGGATCTCCTCCTCGGTCAGCTCCATGGGGTCCACCAAGGCATGCTGGCCGGCGCCCTCCTCCCCTTCCCCGAGGACGCGCAGGCGCATGTCCGGGGTCAGATCGAGGTACCTGCCGCGACTGCTGGCCATGGAATGCCAAAGCAGTGAGCCAAGCTCGCGCACGTGGGTGTCGTACCGGTGCCGCACCAACCCGGTGACCAGCGCGGGCCCTACCCGCGGGTAGCCGTCGGGATTCTCGTCGATGAAGAAACGCCGAGCGATCTCGGGGTCGTCGCTGGCGATGCGCCGGAGCACGTGTTGCGCCAGCAGGGGGATGTCCTCCCGGCGAACGTTGAGGTCTGGTAGCTCGACGTGCATCTGCAACCGTGCGCCGAAGTCCGGCTTGAGCTGGATGGTGGGCCGGTTGGTGGCACCGATGAGCCGGAAATCGGAGCGTCGGGTGTGTGCCTCGCCCAGCCGCTGGTACTCGCCGTCATCGAGCACCCGCAACAGGTGGGCATGGAGCTCGGCGGGCAGCTCGCCGACAT
>JAFDJI010000404.1 GCA_019307545.1 Deltaproteobacteria bacterium
CTGCGACGGCCGCGACAACGACTGCAGCCTGGTCGCGGACGACAACCTCACCTTCGTCGACTACTACCCCGATGGGGACGGGGATGGGTACGGCGACGAGAGCGCTTTAGCTACGTCTACCTGCGACGGGCCCCCACTCGGCACCGTCATCGACCACACCGACTGCGACGACGCCGACCCGCGGAGCCACCCCGGAGCCGACGAGATCTCCGATGATGGCATCGACCAGGATTGCACTGGTTTCGATCGCGTGACCACCCTGACCGGCAGCGAGCCGTTCCAATGCGGCTGTAATGCAGCCGGCGCAAGCGCGTCCTGGGTGTTGCCACTGTGGGCATTCGCGTTCGCCCGTCGCCGCCGCAGCCCGTGAGCACGAGGACGATGGCCAACGGGGTCGCCAAGCCCGTGCGCTAGCTCACTCCTCGGGGGGTTCTTTGGCCGGGGGCGGGGGGGCCTCCTCAGGCGCAAGCTCGGCCGGGGGCGGAGGCGGCTCCTCGGGCGCCAGTTCGGTGGGAGGCGGGGGCGGCTCCTCGGGCGCCTCTTCGGCCGGAGGCGGGGGCGGCTCCTCGGGCAATGGCGCGGGGGGCGGTGGGGGGCTCGCTTCGATCGCCAGCAGCGTCTTGTCACCGTCCACGGGGACCTTCTTGACCTCGAGGCGCCCGAAGAGCTGTTCGGTGATGCCCCCGATGGCCATGGGCTCCCGCGCCTCGCCATTGAGCGCGTAGATGAACCCCTGGAGGCCCGGGATCCAGAACAGGAAGCCGACGAAGGAGAAGAACACCAGTGGCGTCCCGAACCCACAGGTGATCATCGCGATGAAGAAGGTCACCAGGAACAGCAGGAAGAAGGTCACCAGGTAGCCGAGCCAGGCCACCCCCGCCCACTTGGCGTGCTGCAGCGCGAACGCGTTGTCGCGCTGGATCATCGGGATGATGAAGAGGGGAATGCCGGTGGGCAACGAGGCATAGGAGAGCAGCGCGAAGATCTTTCCCTCCTCGACCTCCTGGTCGGTGAGCCCCAGGGTCTCGACCAGGTCCTCCGACGCGGTCACGGCTGGTACCGCTCGTCCAGGTTCGGGTGACCCTCGGGCATGAGCAGCCGGATCCGCTTGGCCTTCAGCGCCTCCTCCTCGTCGATCAGCGCCTCGATTTGTGTGACGACGTCGTCGGGCAGGCGCAACGCCGCCCCGAGCGAGTGGATCGCCGCGCGCTCTCCCTCGTGGTAGTCGCCATCGGCCGAGCAGGCGCGGATCGCGTCGTACAGCAGGATGCGTCCCGCGAACGTCAGGGTGCCGTGCTGCATCAACTCGACCACCTCGTCCACCGGCGAAGGTTCGGCCGAGTGGACCGAGTCGACGACCTGAGCCCCGTAGCCCTTGACCGCGAAGTAGCCGGCGACCCAGTCTCGCTCCGGACCGGAAAGCTCGCCGTCCCCGGCCGCCACCGCGAGGAGCGCCGCCGCCATGTAGATGATGTCATCGGGGTTGGATTTCCACAGCGGCCAGCGGAAGCCGAAGTGCTCGCTGTAGTAGAAGGCGGATGCGGTGTCCTGCATGTTGTCCGACATGGTGCTCCCTCACCGGGCCGCTCGATGGGACGGGCCTCGGCGCCGCTTCGATACCACGAAGCCTCTCATCGGCAAAGGCATCGCTTGGGCGCGGCTGGGGGTCGTCGCAGACGGGGATCGGCTATCTCGCGCCGCCGGTGGCCAGTGCCACATCCGTCAGCACGAACTGGAACGACACCTCGGGAAACCGCGGGTCATGGGGCGCGGGGCCGATGAGCGTCCGACCCCGCTCGAGCAGCATCGCCACCGCGGGGGGAGTGGCCTCGTTGATGGTGTAGCGCGCACCCGAAACGCGGGCGATCTCGACGATGTGGTTGGCGAGGCGACTCATCAGGCCCATCCGAAACAACCCCGGCCGCACGGTCATGCGCCCCGGAAGGCCGATCGGGCCCTCCAGGTCCAGCCCATAGGAGCGATAGTGTGCCGCCAGGGGCATGTCGCCGAGCCGCTCGAACTGGACGTAGCGGACGGATGCCGCGAGCCGCCCGTCGACCTCGAGCACGAAGTGGCGGGCCACATCGTCCAGGTCGTCTCGCCAGGCGCCGCCGGGGAAGGCCTCGGGGACGATCAGCCCGGTGGCCCGCCACGACTCGAAGCGAAACCGGGTGATGCGCTCGATGGTCTCGGGGTCGTGGACCTCGATGGGCCCGGTCACCTCCGGTTTCTCTGGGCTCACGGGGGCGCTCCCTGGGGGGTGTCCGCGGTGTCGGGTGCGGGCATGAAGTCGGAGAGGAAGCTCTGGAACTTGCCGAGCAGGTCCCCCTCGAACCGGTCGGTCGCGACGACGGTGAGCGGGGGTGCCTCGTCGCCCTCGACGGCCTCCGCGAAGCGCGGTCGAACCCAGGCGCCGATCGCCTCGGCGTGGTCCCCCGTCGCGTCGATCTTGAGCGCCCAGTGTTCGTCCCGGAACTGGCGGACCTGGTACCTGCGCAGGGTGGCCGCAAGATTGGGCGGCATGGTGTGCAACGCGAGCTGGATCGCGCCCCACCGCCTCCAGGTTCCGCGGGGAAGGGCCGCGATCCGCCGGTAGCGACCGATGACCTCCCCGAAGGACGGGAGGGTCCGCCCGCACGGACAGGGCCCCTCGACCGCAACCGCCAGGTCATCGGCATCGTAGCGCAGCAACGGCATCGCGGCGTTGGCGAGGGCGGTCACCAGGAGTCGGCCACGATCACCGGGCCGGCACGGTTGGCCCTCATCGTCGACGATCTCCACCACGCAGTGTTCGGCGTGCACGTGGTAGCGCCCCCCCTCCGGGCACCGGCTGGCGACGAGGCCGATCTCGTTGAGCCCGTAGTTCTGGTGTACCGGGGCGCCAAAGGCAGTCTCGATGGTGGCCCGCATGGCGGGGGTGAGCGTCTGGGAGATGGCGACGCTGCCGCGGAGCGCGATCCGCCCGCCGCCAGCGAAGGCGACGTGCTCCAACCCCGCCGACTGCATCAGCAAGTAGGCCGGGTTCTCGGCGCGCAGGAACCCAACCTGCTCCTCCACCGCGTTCAGGTTCGAGAACCCCACGAAGGGCCCGGTGTGGAAGTACTTCCCGACGTAGAGCCATTCTCCGCGGAGCACCTCGCCCGGTTCCATGTGGGTCCCCCGCGAGGTCCTCGGCAGCTCTGTCATGGGTCGGATCGCGGCCAGCTTCGCGGAGGGGTCCATCCGAAACCAGCGGAACTCTCGCTGCTTGAGCCACGCGAACCGCGACAAGCTGGCAGCAGACTGGTCAATCTCGATCGGCTGCCCGGTCGTGCCAGAGGTCCGGGTGACGTCGACCCTGCGCTGACCAGGAGGCATACGCAGGGGCCTCAGGGAGGCGGCGTTCTCCTGTGCCTGGTTTCTGGTCAGGGGAGGTAGGTTTGCGAGCACCTCGAGGGGTCGCGCGTTCGGCAGGCGGCGCCTCACCTCTCCGAGGACCGTGCCGTAGAAGGGGACGTTGCTGGCTGCGAAGTCGAGCAGGAGGCCCAGTGCCTTCTCCTGGTGCCCGCGGATCTCGGCTGGGTCCAGGAACTCGTCCTTCAGCAGCCGGTCGTGCCACTGGAGATGTCGCATGTGGGGGAGGAGCCTCCACCGGGCCCGCTGCTCGGCCAGTTCCTGCTCGGGAGTCGTCGGCATGGCGACGAACGATAGCACCCCAGGCCGCACATTCTCGATGACCGAGCGCCGCATCGGCTATGGTCTCGTTCCCCACCGGAGGATCGGTCGTGTCCGAATCTACAGCACTCCTCGTCACCGACCACGCGAACCCGGTCCCCCACGGAACCCAACTCGTCGATGACGGGGCCCACTTCGACTTCATCATCATCGGCTCTGGCTTCGGAGGCAGCGTCAGCGCCCTCCGGCTGGCCCAGAAGGGCTACTCCGTGCTGGTCCTCGAGAAGGGACGACGACTCGGCCCCGACGACTTCCCGCACACCAACTGGAACCTGAAGCGGTGGCTCTGGATGCCGAGCCTCGGCTTCCGCGGCCTGTTCAAGATGACCTTCTTCAGGCACCTCACCGCGTTCACGGGGGTCGGTGTCGGCGGGGGCTCCCTGACCTACGGGAACACCCTGCCCCATCCGCCCGACGCCTTCTTCCAGTCGCCTGCCTGGGCCCACCTCGGGGACTGGAAGGAAGAGTTGGCCCCCCACTACGACGAAGCCCGGCGCATGCTCGGCGTCGACCGCCAACCCGTGGAGACGCTCTCCGACCGCATCCTGCGCGAGATCGCCGTCGATCTCGGCCGCGAGGAGCACTTCGAGTTCAACCCCGTGAGCGTCTACTTCGGCGAGCCCAAGGTGACGGTCCCCGACCCCTACTTCGACGGCCAGGGGCCCACCAGGACCGGCTGTCGCTTCTGC
This sequence comes from Deltaproteobacteria bacterium, assembly GCA_019307545.1. GTDB lineage: Bacteria > Myxococcota_A > UBA796 > UBA796 > JAFDJI01. The sequence continues at coordinate 4,404 of JAFDJI010000404.1, forward strand.
GGGGCCTGCTTCACCGGGTGCAGATACGAATCCAAGAACACCCTTGACTACAACTACCTGTACCTCGCCGAA
>JAFDJI010000405.1 GCA_019307545.1 Deltaproteobacteria bacterium
AAGGCCAGGCTGGAGTGTCTGCACGACCTGGACACCGTGGAGCCCATGGTGGTGTGCCTGCCGGTCGGTGAGGGGCGAGGGATGTACTCCCACAAGGTCCCCCTGCCTGTCCGCGGCACCGTGACCGCGGCCGGTCGGGAGTACGTGCTCGATGCCGAGGAGTGTTTTGCGATCCTGGACATCCACAAGGCCCACTACCCCCGCAAGACCTGGTGGAAGTGGGCGACCTTCGCCGGCAAGGACGGCAAGGGGCGGCGCATTGGCCTCAACCTCACCCGGAACGTGGTGATCGACGACGCCCTGAACGAGAACGCGGTGTGGGTCGATGGGAAGCTACACCCGCTCGGCACGGCGCGGTTCGACCTCGACAGCGAAGACTGGAGCATGGGAACGGAGGACGGTGCGGTCGAACTGTCTTTCGACGCCCAGGACGAGCGCCGCGAGGACCTGAACCTCGGTCTGGTGGTCTCCCGGTTCCGACAGCGGTTCGGGACCTTCTCCGGCCCGGTGCGGATCGGAGAAGAGGTCATCGAGGTGGAGGACCTCTTCGGGGTGGTGGAGGACCACCACGCCGTGTGGTGACGGGGGAAAGAAGATGGGCATTTTCGACAAGGCTGTCGCCGGCTCCCTCAAGTTCATCCCCAAGCCGCTGGTCCGCCAGGTCGCCCGCAAGTACATCGCCGGTGAGGCCGTCGCCGACGCCGTCGAGGTGACCCGGAAGCTCAACGCGGCCGGGTGCATGGTGACCATGGACCGGCTGGGGGAGGACGTGGAGAGCCGCGAGGAGGCCGACGCCTCCGCCGATGGCTACATCGGCCTGCTCGAGACCATCGACGAAGAGGGGCTCGACGCGAACGTCTCCATCAAGCCCACCCACTTCGGGCTCGCCCTCAGCCGCGACCTGTTCGAGGCGAACGTGCGCCGGGTGGTCGGGCGTGCCCGCGAGTTGGGCAACTTCGTGCGCCTCGACATGGAGGACAGCCCGACCACCGACGACACGCTCGCGGTCTACCGCAAGCTACGCGGTGACGGGCTGAACAACACCGGGGTCGTGCTCCAGGCCCGGCTCTATCGAACCCTGGCCGACCAGAAGGGCCTGGCCGACGTGTCTCCCAACATCCGCGTGTGCAAGGGCGTGTACCTGGAGCCAGGGGAGAACGCCTGGCAGTCCTACGAGGACATCAACCGCGCTTTCCTCGCGCTCTTGGAGCACGCCCTGCCGCGCCGGGAGTACTACATCGGCATTGCGACCCACGACGACCCGATCATCGAGGGTGCGGAGAAGCTGATCGAGGCGCACGGCCTGACGCCCGATCAGTACGAGTTCCAGATGCTCCTGGGGGTCCGTCCGGAGGTCCGCAAGGGGCTGGTGGCGCGGGGCCACCGGGTGCGGGTCTACGTGCCCTTCGGCACCGCCTGGTACGCCTACTGCATCCGGCGGCTCAAGGAAAACCCCAAGTTCGCCGGGTACATCACCATGGACCTGCTCCGGGACCCCACGCAGCTCTTCGGGAAGGCACCGGAATCGTAGTTCCCACCTGCCTCGATCGACGCCGGAACGCTGCTTGCCAGGGATTCCCCTCGGCCGGGTTGTGCGGGAGCGGGCGGGCGGGTAGAGAGCGTGTCCCGGCCGCCAGACAACTTTTCTCGAGGAGAGATCATGACGACGTCGAAGATCATCTGGACCTGGACCGATGAAGCACCGGCACTGGCAACCCTTTGTCTGCTTCCCATCATCAAGGCCTACACCAAGGGTTCTGGCGTCGACGTCGAGATGAGCGACATCTCCCTCGTGGGCAGGATCATCGCGAACTTCCCCGACAATCTCACCGAAGACCAGAAGATCCCCGATTATCTGACCCAACTCGGCGAGCTTGCACAGACGCCAGAGGGCAACATCATCAAGCTGCCCAACATCAGTGCTTCGATTCCGCAGCTGCAAGGTGCAATCGCGGAGCTGCGGGAGAAGGGGTACGACATCCCCGAGTACCCCGAGGAACCGAAGAACGACGCCGAGTGGGCCCTCCAAGAGAGGTTTGCCGTGGCGCTCGGTTCTGCCGTCAACCCGGTCCTGCGTGAAGGCAACTCGGATCGTAGGCCCGCCGCCGCCGTGAAGAAGTTCGCCCAGAAGAACCCTCACAAGATGATGCGAGATTGGCCGGAGTCGGGGTCGAAGGCGCAGGTGGTCCACATGAGCGGGGGGGACTTCTTCGAGAGCGAAAAATCCACCACGATGCAGAAGGCGGACGTGGTGAAGATCGAGTTCGTCGACGGTGATGGAAACGTGACCGTGAAGAAGGAGGGGCTCTCGCTCCTCGAGGGTGAAGTCATCGACACCGCGGTGATGAACGTGGCCGCGCTGCGCAGGTTCTACGCCGAGCAGATCGAGGTGGCGAAGGAAGAGGGCGTGCTGCTGTCCCTGCACCTCAAGGCGACCATGATGAAGATCTCCGATCCCATCATGTTCGGCCACTGCGTCTCCGTGTACTACAAGGATGCGCTCGACAAGCACGCGGGGGTCCTCAAGGAGATCGGGGCGAACGTCAACAACGGCCTCGCCGATGTCCTGGCGAAGCTCGACCGGCTCCCCGCCGACAAGAAGGCCGAGATCGAAGCCGACATCGCCGCGATCTACGAGACGCGCCCCGCGCTTGCCATGGTCGACTCGCGAAAGGGCATCACCAACCTGCACGTGCCGAACAACATCATCGTCGACGCCTCGATGCCCAACGTCGTTCGCGACGGCGGCCGGATGTGGAACAACGACGACCGGCTCCAGGACTGCATCGCCATGGTGCCGGATCGCTGCTACGCGACGATGTACAAGGCCATTCTCGAGGACGCGCGGAAGCACGGGCAGTTCGACCCCTCGACCATGGGCAACGTCTCCAACGTCGGCCTGATGGCGATCAAGGCGGAAGAGTACGGGTCTCACGACAAGACCTTCGAGGCCCCCGTGAACGGGACGTTCCGGGTCGTCGATTCCTCGGGAACCACCCTCCTGCAGCAGACCGCTCAGCCCGGCGACATCTTCCGCATGTGCCAGGCGAAAGACATCGCGATCGAGGATTGGGTCGGGCTGGCAGTGCGGAGGGCGAGGTCTTCCGGATCCCCGGCCATTTTCTGGCTGGACGAGCGCAGGGGGCACGACGCCGAGATCATCAAGAAGGTGAACAAGTACCTGCCGGACCACGACACCACCGGCCTCGACCTTCGGATCATGAAGCCCGAAGACGCGATGCAGTTCTCCCTGGAGCGGATCCGTCGGGGAGAGGACACCATCTCCGTCACTGGCAACGTCCTTCGTGACTACCTCACCGACCTGTTCCCGATCCTCGAGTTGGGGACCAGCGCGCGGGTGCTCTCGATCGTGCCGCTCCTGAACGGCGGCGGGCTGTTCGAGACCGGTGCCGGTGGCTCGGCCCCCAAGCACGTTCAGCAGTTGGTGAAGGAGGGCCATTGCAGGTGGGATTCTCTGGGCGAGTACTGTGCGCTGGTGCCGTCCCTGGAGCTGATCGCCGAAAACACCGGGAACGAGAAGGCAACACTTTTTGCCAAGACGCTCGACCAGGCGGTCGGCAAGTACCTGGCGAACGCGCGGTATCCCTCCCGCAAGGTGAACGAGATCGACAACCGCGGGAGCACCTTCTACCTCGCGATGTACTGGGCACAGGCGTTGGCCGCGCAGGACGACGATCCGGCGATCAAGGCCCGGTTCATCGAGGTGGCCCAGGCGATCGAGGCCAGCGAGGCCAAGATCACCGAAGAGCTTCTCGCCGCCCAGGGCGCGCCCGTCGATCTCGGCGGGTACTTCCTCCCCGACCCGGTGAAGGCCACGAAGCAGATGCGGCCCAGCCCGACGTTCAACGCGATCATCGACGCGCTGTGATTCGGTCGTTCAGGCGCCAGTCGTAGTCGAGGTACACCACGGTAGACGACGCGATGGCGTCGAGCATCGCACGGCGTTCGTCGGTGAGGAACGGCCGGATGTAGGCGAGGGCGTCGCCGCCGAAGTCATCGGCGTACCACTCGAAGTACCGGGTGAGGACCACGGTGCCCGAGGCGGGGTCGATGCGAGCGCCCGCGTCCGAGTTCAGGTACGTGACGCCTTCTTGGTGGAGTCGCGCACGGATGCCCTCGGCCTGCCAGGCGCTCCGGTCGAGCCGGGGGCAACCCATGGAGGCGCAGGTGAGGGCCCAGTGGACCTCGGGGACCTCCGACCACTCCCGCAGCAGGTCGCCCTTCTCGATGTCGTCGAGGGTCATCGCGGTCCCGCCCACCTGGTATTCGAGGCGATTGAAGAACCCCCAGTCGGGCAGGACCTCGGTCACGCTCTGCGTCGGGTAGGCGTCGACCACCGCCTGCAGCGCGAGCGCGTTGTAGGCGTTGATCCAGAATGCGAGGGCATCGTCGCGGGTCGGGAACAGCTCCGGGTGGGACTTCGGGCTGGTGTGGGCGATTCGTGCCAG
>JAFDJI010000406.1 GCA_019307545.1 Deltaproteobacteria bacterium
TGCTGTACGCGGCGGCAGAGCACTTCGCCGGTCGTCGGCCGAGTCCGATGCGCCTGGTGCGCGCCATGGCCCAGGTCGGCAGCGCGGCGCTGTCCCGCCTCAATTAGCGGTCGAGGCCCTCTGCGCGCTCCTTGAACGCCTTCAGGGTTGCGGGGAGCGTCTTCCCGGTGAGCCTGTTGGAGATCATCTTCGGCACGAACCGGCCGATCGTCACCTCCAGCCGATAGGTGGCCCGGGTCCGGTCACCCGGAAGCGCCTCCAGGGTCCACCCACCGTTGTTCACCTTGAGCAGGTTCGACTCGATGAGGGTCCAGGACACCCGCTCCGGGGGCGTCTCGGTGAGGCGGATGGTGTACCGGACCGTCTTGATGAGGTTCAGGGTGAATTCGGCTACGGTGAAGCCGTCGCCGCTTTCGATGACCCGCGCGCCTGCCATGTCGTTCAGGAACTCGGGGTACTTCTCGTAGTCGGCGATCACACCGAACAGGACGTCCGGCGGGACGTCGACGATCACGGACTGCTCTGCTCCGGCCATTTCCCCTCCTGGTGGACGGGATGATAGCAGGCCCGACCGTGATACTCCGTGCCCCGTGACCGGCCCCACCCCCATCCACGAGCCCACGATCGCCGAGAATGGCGTGCTCCGCCCGACCCACCTCGAGGTCGACCTGGAGCGAATCGCCGCGAACTACCGCGCCATCCAGACCCACGTGGGGACGGTCCCGGTGATGCCGGTGGTGAAGGCCAACGCCTATGGCCACGGGTTGGTGCCGGTGGGCCGGCTGTTCGCGGACCTGGGCGTCCCGTACATCGGCCTGGCCTACCTCGAAGAGGGAATGCGCCTCCGCGAGGAGGGAATCACCACCCCCATCCTGGTGCTGGGCGGAATCCTCGGGCGCCAGATCCCGCTGTTCCTGGAGCATGACCTCGCGCTGACCGCGTCCTCCGTCGACAAGTTGGAGGCCATCGACGCCTGCGCCGCCGAGATGGGGCGCACCGCGAAGGTCCACCTGAAGATCGACACCGGGATGGAGCGCCTGGGGGTGCACTGGTACAGCGCCGAGGCCCTGTTGGAGGCGTCGCTGCGCTGTCGTCACCTGGAGGTGGAGGGCATCTTCTCCCACTTCGCGAATGCGGATGCCGAGGATTTGGCCCACGCGCGGTTGCAGTTGGAGCGCTTCGCGGAAGTCCTCCGCTTCTACGAGGACCGCAGCCTGCCCCTACCGCTGCGCCACATGGCCAACTCCGGCGCGGTGGCCCAGCTCCCGGAGAGCTGGCTCGACCTGGTCCGGCCCGGCATCCTGCTCTACGGGGTGTACCCCTCCGACGAGTGCCGCCGCACGGTGCCGGTGCTCCCAGCGATGAACTGGAAGTCGAAGGTGGTGTACTTCAAGGTGGTCAAGCCGGGCCACCCGGTGAGCTACGGCTCCACCTGGCAATCGGACCACCAGGTGCGAATGGTCACGGTACCGGTCGGGTATGGCGACGGCTACCCGCGTCGGATGTCGGGTAGAGCAGAGGTCCTCCTGCGGGGCAGGCGCTACCCGGTGGTGGGCCGGATCTGCATGGACCAGGTGATGGTGAACATCGAGTGGGACTCGGCCTACAACGACGACGAAGTCATCTTGCTGGGGAACGGTGACGACGAGATCATCACGGTGGAAGAGTTGGCCAGGTGGGCGGGCACCATCCCGTACGAAATCCTGACCGGCATCAATACGAGGGTGCCGCGGGTGTACCGCAACGAAAGATCTTCCCAGCCCTGAACAATCAGAGCGTCTCGCATCTTCGTGACTGCGCACCGCGATGGGTGGCTACTGCGCCCGCTTGGCGAGCCACTCCGCGAAGGCCTCGATGCCTTCCCCGGTCTGCGCCGACACCCTCAGCATGCGCGGCTCCGGGACGACCCTCGCCAGGGCGTCTTCGAGGGCGGCGAGGTCGAAGTCCAGGTGGGGGAGGAGGTCGACCTTGGTGAGGACCACCAGATCGGTGTGCTGGAACATCACCGGGTACTTGAGCGGCTTGTCTTCACCCTCGGTCACCGAGAGCGCCACAATGTTTGCCGCCTGACCCAGGTCGTAGATCGCCGGGCACACCAGGTTTCCGACGTTCTCGATGAAGAACCACTCACACTCGCGCCACTCCATGTGGTGCAGGGCGTGGTGGACCATGTCGGCGTCGAGGTGGCAGGCCGTGCCGGTGGTGATGGCACGACAGGGGATGCCGGCGGCGGTGAGACGGTCGCTGTCGCGGGTAGTGGCCAGGTCGCCGCTCACCGCCTGGATCCGCCGTCCGGTGGAGAGCTTGGCGAGGGCTTCGAGCAGCGCGGTCTTGCCCGACCCGGGGGAGCCCATCAGGTTCACCGCCAGGACCCCGGCTTCTTCGAGGTGCTCGCGGTTGTGTTGTGCCTGGTGGTCGTTGCGGGCCAGCAGGCTCTCCCGGATCTCCACCGGGATCACGGTGGGGTCGCCACAGCCACAGGTGTCACACATCGGGGATCTCCATCTCGATTCGTTGCAGGATGATCTCCTGACCCGCCTCTAGCCGGGCGGGCATATCGCAATCGGGGCAGCGCAGCAGGCCGCCGGAGGCGATGTCCGCCCCACATCCAGGACAAACCCACCGGGCGGGGACGGTCTCCACCTCGAGGACCGCCTCGGCGCACAGGGTGTGCTCGCGGAAGGTCTCCCAGGCCCAGGTGAGCAGCTCCGGCTCGACCCCCGCCAGCTCTCCGATCCGGACGTGCAGCCGCTTCACCGAGATCGCGCTTCGGCTGTCTGCCTCGAGGAGTACCCGGTCGAGCAGGGTCTGGACGATGCCGTATTCGTGCATGGTCAGCAGATCCGCGGCGCGATTTCGCCGTCCAGCTCCGTAAGGAGGCGGCGCCCGAAGCCGGTGTCCAGGATGACCCGCCCCACCTGGTCGGCCGTGGCGGTACCCACCACTGCTGCGTCTCGCCCCAACGGGTGAGCGCGCAGGGCAGCCAGCACCACCTCGCTCACCTCGGGACGAACCCCCAGGACCACCTTCCCCTCGTTGGCCACCTGGAGTGGGTCGATGCCCAGCAACTCACCAGCCGCGCGCACCGCGTCCGAGAGCGGCACCACGCCGTCCTCGATCACGATGCCCACGCCGCTTCCGGCGGCCATCTCGTGCAGGGCCCCGGAAAGGCCCCCGCGGGTGGGATCGGTCAGGGCCGCTACCCCCGCCCCGCCGGCCTCGAGCGCGGCGCGAACCAGCCCATTCAGGGGCGCCACGTCGGAGCGGAGGTCAGCGTCGAGGTGCAGGTCGTTGCGGACCGCGAGGATGGCGAGACCGTGGTCACCCACCGTCCCGCTCACCACGATGCGGTCACCGGGGCGGAGGCCCGCGGTGGGGACGACCCGCTCTGCGAACCCGAGGCCGGTGGTGTTCACCACCAACCCGTCCACTTCGCCCCGCCCCATCACCTTGGTGTCCCCGGTCACCACCCGGGTGCCCGCCTCTCGGCAGGTCGCCCGAATGGAGGTCTGGATCCGGGCCAACTCCTCCAGTTCGAAGCCCTCTTCCACCACGATCGCGCAGGTCAGGGCCAGCGGCTCGGTGGCCCCCATCACCGCCAGATCGTTCACGGTGCCCGCCACCGAGAGCCGGCCGATGTCGCCGCCGGGGAAGAAGCGGGGGGAGATGACGTGGGAGTCGGTGGTGACCACCAGGAAGCGGTCCCCAAGGGGGATGACTGCGCCGTCATCCAAGGGGAACTCCCCCTCCCCATCGGACAACAGCTCTGCGATCAGGGCCCGCATCGCCGGACCGCCGGCACCGTGCGCCAACCCGATGTGCCCCTCGAGCTTCACGCCGTCCCCCCGAGGTCCGGGTGACCGCCGTACTCGTGCCAGATGCGGCAGGTCCCCTCGCTGCTCACCATACATGCGCCCACCGGACGCGCCGGGGTACACGCCGTGCCGAAGAGATGACACGCGGTCGGCTTGGCCATTCCCACCATGACCCGGCCGCAGATGCACTTGTCGACCACCAGGCGCTGACCCTCGGCCTCGAGCTCGGAGGTGTCGATGTCGTAGCGTCTGCGCGCGTCGAGGTGGGCCCACTCGCCGCGCAGGGAGAGGTTGCCGTCCGGGACCTCGCCGATGCCACGCCAATTGCCCACCGACGGCTCGAACACCTTCCACATCGCGGCCTGGGCGCGCAGGTTCCCCTCCCGGGTCACGCAGCGTGGGTAGGCGTTGACCGCCTCGGCGCGCCCGTCCCGCACCAACTCCACCAGGGAGAGCAGTCCCGCGAGGATGTCGAGGGGTTCGAACCCACCCACGACGATGGGTATCCCGTACCGCGACGCCAGAGGCTCGAAGAGCCCCCACCCGGTGATGGTGGCGGCGTGTCCGGCGGCGAGGAACCCCTCGATGCGACTCTCCGGCAGCCTGGCCACCAATTCCATCGCCGGGGGGACGTACTTGTGGGCGGACAGC
>JAFDJI010000051.1 GCA_019307545.1 Deltaproteobacteria bacterium
CTCGGTCGAGCTGGGGACCGCGACGCTCGCTTGGAGCCCCTACACCTTCTTCAGGGAGCGCATTGCCGGTGGTCGCATGGGTCTCGCCCTCCCGAAGGCGACCGGTGCGCCCGGCTGGTCCCTGGAGGCGGCACTGGGGGCTGATGCCCCGGATTTCGTGTACATGGGGAGCCGGCTGGGTCCGCTGGGGGCCACGGGTGGAGGGCGGGGGGGGCTCCGCGCCCAGTGGCACCCTTCCGAGTCGGTCGTCACCCACGCCGAGATCGGGATCGCAGAGTCCTCGGAGGGGGCGGTCGGCGCGGTGGGCGCAGTCGGGGCCCGGGGGTCGATGCCGGCCCTGGACGTCGAGGGTCTCGTAGGCTTCGATGGAAGTCGGATCGCGATGCGCGGCAAGGCGAGGGCGGAACTGTTCGAAACGGTCGCCAGGGTGTCGGGCGAGGTCCGCCAGAGCGGGTTCACCAATCTGCGGAGTGGGATGCACAGGTATGGATCCCGGCATTTCGGGGCCGGGTTGTCCCGGGATTTCGGGGACCGGCTCTCCCTCACGGCGACGACCTCGCGGTCCTGGAGCGGGCTCCCCGAGATCGAGGGCGAAGCCGCAGCCATCGACATGGGGAACCACGGGTTGACCGGGACCGTGTCCCTGGGCACCCATGCCGCGCTCGCCACCGACCTCCGGCTGACCCTCCAGGACATGCCGCGTGCCCACTGGCGCCGGTGGCGAGGTGGTCTCTCGTTCGCGGTCCGCAACGTGAATCTGCCGGGAGGAGCAAAGCTCGGCGGTCGGCTGAGTGTCGCGGACCAGCGCGATCGGGCGCGGGGTGGGATCGAGGGCGACTATGCCTGGGAGGAAGTGCGGTTGGCGCCCGCGGTACGGGTGACCGATTGGCTCGGAGTGGACGGTGCAGTCGCACTCCGGCTCTCGGATCCAGATGCCACCGAGTCTCCTCGCACCTGGACGTGGGAGGGCCGCCTGGTGGCACGCGTGCCTGCCCCGAAGCTGTTCGTCAGCTCCCGCTTTGCGCTCGGATACCGGGAGTGGGAGGTCCTGAGCACAGGGACCGGTCGGTTCGTTCGCGGGAGTCACCTGACGGCCTCCCTTTCGCTGAAGACCCGCTCCTGGCGAGGGTTCTTCCTCGAGAGCGATGGGAGCTGGACCTACGATCCCCTTGGCGCACGGGGAACGGGCGCGATCCACGGCGCGCTGGTCTATGGGGCCTCTGCCCGCTCCACTCCGGGGCCCCATGCATTGTCGCCGATGCGTGGGCGGGTGCGGGGATTGGTGTTCCACGACGCCGACGGCGACGGGGAGCGAGACCGCGACGAGGTGGGCCTCGCAGGTGCGCGGGTTCGCCTCGATGATGGGCGGGAGGCGGTGACAAGACCGAATGGGTCCTTCTCGCTCCGGGTCTCCAGGGGGAGCAAGGGGCAGGTCCGCGTCGTGGACGGCTACGACCCGGCGCTGGAGCCCACCACGCCCGAGGTCCAGGCCGCGCAGGTCGGCCGCATCCCGCTCCTGTTCGGGCTCGGGCCCAAGCCGGCGACCCTCGAAGTGCTCGCCTTCAACGATTTGGACGGCAACGGGCAGTACGGTGCGGACGAGCCACTGGTGCCTGGCGTCGTGCTCCGGATGGAAGGAGAGTCGCTCCCCCACTGGCAGGACCGGGTCCTGCGGACCCGTGGGGCTACACCGCTCCGGCGGGTGCTCCCATCGGGCAGCGAGGTGCGAGGCGAGTGGGCTGTCGACGCACTTCCCACCGGCTACCAGCCTGTTGATGTGCGGCCGCTCTCGGTCCGTCCGGGTCCCGACGAGACCGTGCGCTGGACCCTGGCGCTCACCGCACGGCGGACCATCGAGGGAAGAGTGTACTTGGACGCGAACGGAAACGGCGGCCGGCCGGGCGTGGAGGGCGTGGTGGTACGCGCCGGGACCCGGCACGCCATCTCCGATGCCAGCGGAAGGTATGTCCTGCTCGGCCTGCCGTACGGCATGGTCGAGGTGACCGTTATGGAGGGGGCTCCCGAGGGGTGGACAGCGCCGCCGCCCGTGCCTGTGGAACTCGGTCCGGTGCCGGCGCAGGTTCGGGGGATCGACCTGGCACTACACGCCGAAGTGGATTGACAGTTGCCCTCCGGTGCGCCCAGCTCGGCCGGCGTTGCTCGAGGCCCACCGGGGTTTGGTGCTGGACCCCGGGCAGCCCTATTATGGAGTGTGTTCGGCGCAGACTCGCTCCGCTGTGACTGCGGGGCTTGGATGGCGGTCCACGCCATCGTCATCGGTCCGCCAGCGACACGACGCGTCATCCAGACCCTCCAGCCGCCGCTGCGTGAGTTCGGCGAGCCCGCAGGCGAGCGGAGGGGACCCGTGCACCCGGCGTGCGGGGACTCGAATCGGGCTCACGAACCTAACTGCGTTTTCGCCGAATCGGTGTTCGGACAGCGAACGGCAAGGAGCGCATCCCGCCTCCTGAAGAGCACCACATCGATAATCTCGGGTTGAGCCATACTCTCCACATGGCGTTCGGAATACCTATCCTCCGGATGTTGGAGAAGTCGATCTTCACGGCGCTGTAGGAGGTGCTCGCGGAGAACGTGTTGTCGTTGAAGATCAGTTCGAGCCCACCGAGGGTCTCGCCATAGAGTTCGAGCGCATCGTCGGAGTCCGTCGCCATGTTGCTGGCGTCCACCTGGACCGACAGATCGGTCTGCTGGGTGGTGTCCGCGGTGTTGCCGGAAACGGACAGGTACAAGCCCTGCATCAATGTGCCCGTCGTGGTGGTGTTGGTCAGGGTGACGTCCATGGCTTCCGCGTAGCTGGCATAGGCGAGCACGCCCGTCTGGTAGTTGGTGAACGTCGAGTTGGTCACCTCGAGCGTCAGCGAATCGTCGGTGTTGGCGTACAGGTTCACCCCCGCGTAGGACTGGCCGCCGCTCAGGGTGGCGTCGATGTCCGACAGCGCGAGCGTGGCCGCGTCGTTGGCGAGGAAGAACTCGAAGGCATCGCCCCCCGCATGCTGGATCGCGAAGCCCTGGATCGTGACCGTGCCCGAGGCGCTCTCGAGGTTGAAGACGTCCCCTCCCCCCGTGACGAGGAGGCTCTGCGGCGAGGCGCTGCCAGCCCCCTGGATGGTAATGCTCCCCTTGAAGGAGAGCCCACCTGTCGAATAGCTGCTGGCGTCCACGTGGACGGTATCGCCCGCGTCGGCCTCGTCCAGGGCGTGGGCAATGGTCCCACAGGGCGTGGCGAGGGTGGTGCAGTCGTTGGTGGTGTCGGACCCGGCGTCGTCGACGTAGCGATCGGCAGCAAACCCGGGAACGGCAAGAACGAGGGCGGTCAGGGAGAAGATTCCACGCATGGCTGGTCCTCTGGAAACGACGGATCCTCACCATAGATCAGCCGAAAGCACTGGATTCGTGCATCGGTGTGGACCCCCATGGCTTCCGTCTCCACGGGCACCGTTTCAGACGACTTCCCGATCCGGCAGGGGGCGGGGCCGAAGGGCGGCACCCCGCCCCGGGATGCAGCGTCGCTGCGGGAGGGCGGGTTGCTCGTGCCAGGTGGACAGGTTCGATAGATCGACAGGTTCAAACATCAGTGTTGGTGTTGTCTCGCGCCACCCGCAGGATCGTAGAGCTGCTGATCTGGACCACTGCCGCAGACCTCGAAGGGGTCTTCGCCATCCTGGACCACGCAGATCCCGTCGTCCATGACCGGCATGCCACCCTCCTGAAGGACTCGGGTCTGGTAGAAGACGTGGCTTCGGTCTCCGCCGCCTTGCGGATCGGAAGGCGCACCGTTGGGGTAGGCTTCTCGCAGCGCCTGCACACAGAGACTCCGCGCCTCGCTGTCTTCCAACTCCCCACACACCTCGTTGTACCAGTCCGCCTGAGCCACGCGGGTCCCCTCTTCCCGAGCCGCCTGGTCCAGGACGGGCGTGTCCTCATCGACACTCGCACCGCTATCGAGGTTGGCCATCTCGAGTGCATTGTCGTGAGACGAGGATGGCTCGTGGAAGGACTTGGATGAACTTGGGCGCTTCTGCTCCTGGATGGGGGCTTTCTGTTTTCCCGGCATGGGACCTCCTTGGAGAGCGACTTGGAAGCATCGCTCTCCTTTGAAGGTAGCGACGGGATCAGAAGGCATGGCTCACACAGCGCACACAAAGCGCAACGGACCGAGCCTCCGGGCGGACCTTCGCGTACGGGAACCCGCCTCGGGAGGCCCCGGGCTTGCCGTCAATGGGCACTGCGGTAGGTGCGGAGGGCATCCCCGGAACGCGCCATGAAAGCCATCGTCCGCGACGCCTACGGCCCACCCGACATCCTGAAACTCGAACAGATCGAACGCCCGGTCCCTGCGGAGGACGAGGTCCTGCTGCGGGTCAGGCCCCAGCGCGCGGGTGTCTGCACACGGCGCGGACGCGGCCCGAGCGGGACCGGTCGAAGGGGCGCGGTCGATGGATGGCATAGGCGCAGTTGCTCTTCCGTGTCTTCGGCGCGGACCCTCTCCGGTGCTCGAAGTGTGGGCGCGTCATGCGTGTTCACGCGGTCGTCCGCGGTGCCTGGGCGACCCGCCACGTGCTGCGCTGCCTCGCCGAATCCCACTAAGGCCTGTTTTCGCCAACCCGCCCAAGGTCCTCGACGCGCCTCCAGCACGCCGAATGCTCCCCCGCCCACCGCACCTCGTTCTCCCCTACTCGAAGGAGCCCTCTTCGATCCCGAGCCGCAAGCCGAGACCGCCCAGTTGGTCTCCTGGTCTCCCTGCCACCAGACGACCTTCTCGACGCTGGTGCCGTTCCCGGGGTCCATCGTCCAGGTGTAGCTGTCGATGAGCGAGATCCCGTTGGCCTCGTACAGGTACACCGGGTCGTCGACGGAGAGCCCCGAGGCCAGGGTCGCGTCGTCTGTGGTCAGCAGCAGCACGCCGGCGGGAATCGTGTACTCGCCGGCGTAGCCCGCATCGAGGATCACGGCGTACTGTTCGGAGCCGAGCACGGTGTTGGTGGGGTCGGTGAAGCCCTGGAGCGTGTCGTTCGCGTCCCCGTCGAAGAGGACGAAGTCCGCGAGATCGAGCGGATCGACTCCCGCGTTGTACAGCTCGACGAACTCACCAGTGGACTCGACGAGAGGGTTCGACATGATCTCGGTGATCACGAGGATCTCGTCGAGATCGGACTGAAGGTAGGACTCGCTGTCGGCGCAGGCGTGGGCCCCCGGGGAGGCGCCCTTGGGGCACACCGACGCCGCCCACTCCTCCCAGTCGTCGAAGACGTCGAGGAACAGGCGCTCCATGCTGATGCCGTTGCCGGGGTTGTCCGGGTGCCGGAACGCGTCGAGGACGTGCACCCCGTCGGACTCGAACAGGGTGATGGGGTCGCTGACCGACAGGGAGTTGCCGAGGGTGGTGTTCAGGGTGGTCAGCAGGATGGTGTCCGGGGGGAAGTCGTACTCCCCGGCGTACTCGGAATCGAGGATCACCGCGAAGCCGCCCGCCTCCAGGAAGGAGTTGCCGCCGGCGTACCCGACGACGTAGTCCACCGCATCGCCGTCGGTGAACACCAGCCCGTCCATCTCGACGCCGCCGGTCCCCGCGTTGCGGATCTCGATGAACTCGCCGGTGTCCTCGTCGAGCGCGTTTGCCATCACCTCGGTGATCAGCAGCGCCTCGCACCGCCCGCCCGCGGCGCCGTTCAGACGCCCGATGCTGTGGCCCCCCGGGCAGTCCCCGCTACCGGGGGTCCAGTTGGAGCTGCTGTTGCCGCCCGCGTAGTTGCGCTTCTCCATCGAGACCCCGTTTCCGGGGTCCATCACGAAGGAGTAGGCGTCGATCAAGGTGGTTCCGTCGGTCTTGTACAGGAAGACCGAGTCCGAGGCGTTGGAGAGCCCATCGGCGATGGTGGCATCCGAGGTGGTGACCAGGACCGCGCCGGCGGGCAGGTAGTAGGCGTCCACCAGGTCCGGGTCGACGATCACCCCATGGCTGCCCGGCCCCAGGAGCGTGCTTCCGCCCTGGTGCGCCACCAGGCTGTCGGAGGAGGAACCGTCGGAGACCACCAGGCCGGCGAGATCGATGTCAAGGGAGGTGGGGTTGTAGACTTCCACGAACTCGCCGGTGGCCTCGTCGAGCGCGTTCGCCATCACCTCGGTGAGGACGAGGCCGGCCGGGTCTCCGCTCGGGGCGAAGCAGGGGGGGCCGCCGGGCGACCGGTGGTCCGGACAGACGCTGGCCCGCCAGTTCCCGGAACGATCGCCGATGGACAGGTCGATCATCTCCAAGGAGACGCCGTCTCCCGGATCCGACGGGTGGGTGAACGCCGCGATGACCGCGGTCCCGTCGGGCTCGTACAGGGTCACCCGGTCCGAAGTGGTGAGCCCGTTGCCCAGGGTGGTGTCGGCGGTGGTGACCACCGTGACGGCGGCGTCGATGCCGTAGACGCCATCGTAGTCGGGGTCGACCAGGACCGCGTACGCCTGGGAGTCGACCGTGGTGGACCCGCCGGACCACGCCACCAGGGTGTCCAGATCCCCGCCGTCGCTGAAGACGAGGCCGGCCAGGTCCACCGAGGCACCGCCGGCGTTGTAGATTTCCACGAACTCGCCGGTGGCCTCGACCGCGGCGTTTGCGAGCACCTCGGTGATGACGAGCGCGTAGCCGGAGACCACGTACTCGTCGTGGCCGATGTCGGATGCGCCTCCCTGCGGTCGCGCGTGCCCGTCGAAGTCGAGGTCCACGGCCACCGGGGTCGCACGGTCGATGCAGGGCGAGGCGGCGCTCAGGTGGAAGTTCCCCTCGTGGGAGGCTTCGAACAGGGGATCGGCGGAGAGATCGTCGGGCGAGGCCGAGGCGTCCCCCGCGTAGTCGACGGCGTTTCCCCACACCAGGTTGGACGCCATGGTGGTACCGCAGTCCGCGCAGTTGACGCCGATGGCGTTGCTCGCCAGCAGGTTGTTCACGACCTGCTCGCTGCTCCCCGCGCCCAGTGCCAGTGCGCCCGAGAGCGCGAGCGCGGTGCCGCCGAAGCCGTTCCCGAACAGGGTGTTGTGCGCGACGAGGCCGGTGGATTGCGTCGAGAAAATGCCCGCTGCGATGTTCGAGCGGACCAGGCTGTTCTGGATCCGCTGTCCGATGTTCCACTCGGAGTAGATCCCGTACTTGTTGTGGGCGGCGGTGACCTCGCCGATCGTCGAGTTGGCCGTGCCGATGGTGTAGAGGCCGTACTTGAAGTAGAAGACCCCGACGTCGCGCACGTGGACGATGCCGCCGTCGCCGTCGACGTCCACTCCGGTGCCGGTGGGCGTCCAGCTTCCCGCCGGGTCGTAGGCCGGCGAGGTCACGGTCATCCCTTGCAGGGTGGTCTCGGTCATCCCGGTGATGTCGATCTGGCCCACCAGGAAGGTCTGGCCCTGCCCCGCGCCGCGGACGACGATGGAGGCGGCGATGCGGAGGTCTTCGTAGAAGGTCCCCGCGGGCACCAGCACCGTGTCTCCGTACTCCGCGAGCTCGATCGCCGCCTGGATGGTGGTGGTGACGGGGATGTCGCTCGCGAGGACGACGTCTCCGTCGTACGAAAGCGCGCCGAACCCCTGGCCTTCGCGCGGCTCGAGTTGGGTGCAGCCCGTCACCAGGGCGAGGAAGAGGACCAGGCGGAAGGAGGGGTTCATGGCGTCATTCCAATAGCTTGTGCACATTCATTCCTCCCCGCCGTAGAACACGCGGGGTCCTTCGAAGGCCGACCCGTCCGCATAGGTCCCCGGGCTGAACCAGCCGATCGCGTCTCCCAATCCCGCGTGATCGACATAGGCGGTTCCCGTGACCTCCGGGTCGAGGACGAGCGAGGCGTCATCCGGGGCGGGGGGCGTACCCCCCGAGGCCGCGCCGAAGGAGACGCTCGCGAGCACCGTGGCGCCGTCGTCGGCGAGCAGTCGCATGGTCTCCCCGGTGTCCTCCAGGGACAGGCCGTAGAGTGTGCCGGGGTCGTCGTTGTCGGCGATCACGAAGGTGGCGAAGTCGGCGGAGAGCGATTCGGCATCCCCGCCCCCGAAGACCACGATCGCCTCGCCGGCGCGGAGCAGGGTTTCCTCGGCGAAGGTGTGGCGGGGGAGGAATTCGCTCCAACTGCGCTCGACCAGCATCGCGCCGGAGAGATCGACGGTGACCCCGGTGCGGTTCGCGATCTCCACGAACTCGTCCTCGACCCCATCCGTGGTGCCGTCGCCGTTGGGATCTCCATCCACCGTGGCGTCCGAGAGCACCTCGTTGAAGACCAGGTCACCGAGTTGTACCGGGGAGAGGGTCACCGCCACCTCCACCGTGTCTTCGTAGCCCCCGATCGAGCCGGTGATCGTCACTGCACCACCCAGGATGGGCTGCCCGGTGGTCGGCTCGAAGAAGTCGAGGATCGCGGGGTCGGAAGACGTGAAGATCGCCTCGTCGGTGGCGTCCACGACTTGCCCGAATGCGTTCTCCACCAGCAGGGTCATCTCCACCGTGTCCCGGGTGGTGAGGGCAGGTGTGGAAGCCTCGATCCACACGTCGACCAATTCCACGCCGGGGCCGGTGTCGTCGGGATCGGCCTCGCAGGCGGCGGTGGTGAGTAGGACGAGCAGGAGCGGTGTGGGCCCGAGGTTGCGCATGCGCCTTCCGAGGAGGGGTCCCAGCGAAGGAACGACCGCGGATATCCTACCGTTTTCTGGCGATTCTGGCGGGCCCTGCCGCTACAGGGTGACCGCAAACGATGCGGTGGCGCCCTCCCGCTCGGGTGCGGGAAGCTGGAACCCGTGGGCCCGGGTCGCCATGCACTGCGCCCGATCCCGGGGCACCCCGGTCACCTCGGCGGACACCACCTTGCCGGCGGTCGACACCTTCAGGTTCACGGTCGCGGTGGCCCTCTCGTCTCCGGTGCAGCCGGACCAGGTGTTCGCGGCGCGCTGGAGGTGACGGCGGAGGGCGGCGGGGTCTGACCAGGCTTCGGCGGAGGCCACGCGCACCGTGGGTCGGCCCACCAACCCCTTGGTGCCGAGGCCCCCAATGCCCTCTGCCGAGCCACCACCGCCCGACCCCAGGCCGCTGCCGTAGCCCGCGCCGATGCGTGCGAAGCGAATGCCCAGGCCACCCGAGCCACCCTCCACGCTGTCCAGGGTGCCGGCGATCCCGAACACCTCGCGACTCATGATCAGGCTGTCTGCGCTTCCCCAGTCGGTATCCGCGGAGCCCAGGATGGCGAGCACGAGCGTGGACTCGAGGACCGCCTCCCTGGCGGCGAGCGCCTCGGCTTCCCGCTCCGCCCGCTGGATCTCCCGGAAGAGCGCCTCCGCGTCTTCCATGTCGGCCGCGTCGAGGTCCTCGTCGGCCTCCTCCCCCTCCGTGCCCCACGCCACGGGGTCCTCTTCGAGCACCTCTACCTCCATGG
Organism: Deltaproteobacteria bacterium; assembly: GCA_019307545.1. GTDB lineage: Bacteria > Myxococcota_A > UBA796 > UBA796 > JAFDJI01. The sequence goes on from JAFDJI010000051.1 coordinate 9,411, forward strand.
CGACGGGTTCGAGGAGGAGTCCGGGAAGTTCGAGGGGGACGAAGCCGGGGAACAGCCAGGCCAGCAGGAGGTTGAGCAACCCAAGGAGGGTGACCCACAGGTGCTTCAGGTAGACCAGGGTTCGCCAGGTCCAGACCACCGACTATCGCGCCAGCACCCACAGCGACACGGTGATCTGGTGGCGCAGGCGGGTTTCTGGGTCTCGGTACTGGCCGATGGTGTGGAACACGGGCGTCTCGGGGGGAGCACGGACAACGCTCCGGTGAGAGCGTTCCGTAACTTCACTCCCCGCCCATGGGTCGGGCTACGCGCTCGTGTCAGCTTTCACCGCGGCAGGTCAAGTGTGCACGAACGATGTACGATGCGGCAGGAGGGCAGCCATGGCCGAGACCATCCGTGATCGCCGCCAGGCCGCCGCCTGGGAACGCAAGCACGATGCGACCGCGCCCAAACCGGGAGACCTGGCCGCGGACTTTGCGCTTCTCGACGCCGAGGGCACCCGCAATACCCCCAGCCTGTGGCCGGCGCGCGCAAGCCCGGCCGCGGCGTAACGCTCACCACAGGACGCTGACATTCGCCGTCCACGGGGCCGTGCGTCTCAAGATGGACTCGCCGAATCCCACTAAGGCCTGTTTTCGCCAACCCGCCCAAGGTCCTCGACGCGCCTCCAGCACGCCGAATGCTCCCCCGCCCACCGCACCTCGTTCTCCCCCACTCGAAGGAGCCCTCTTTTATGTTCCTTTCCTCCCGATCGGGAATCGGTGAAAGATCACGCGTAGTTGTCCGTTGCCTGGTCTCCTGGAGGCGCCATGTTCCCGCTCGTGTTCCTGGGCGTGCTCGCCCTGGCCAACCCCTACGAGGACCTCCAACCCCACCGGACCTACACTGTGCTCGACAACGTCACGCCGGAACTGCATTGGTTTGATGCGGATTTTCTCGATGTCGAATGGGCGGGATGTCTGGTGGGCGTACCCGTGGTGCCCGCCGAAGATCTCGACGAGGCGACGACGCTGATCTCGTGCTGGTTCCCTGCCGGACGCGGCGCGTCTGCCCCCCCGGAGGACCGGGCGCTCCTGCCCCACTACCGCCACGCGCGGCGGGTCATCAAGAAACACAACGACCCGCGTCGGCTCTCGGTGCGGTACGTCGGGACCTGGCGGGAGGTCACGGTGACCGACTTCGTCCCGACCGGGCCGGTGGGGCCGCGTGGTGAGCGGCGCTACGACTCTGGAACGGTCGTCTACTCCCTCGACGACGGCGTGCTCGCGCCGCTGCGTGCCAGCGGGGGTACCGGGCTCCTGTGCTTCCGACCCGAGGAGTGCCCCGATGCGCCGGTGTGGGTCGCCGCCCCGGCGCCTCCCGACCTCGAGGGCACCTCGATCCTCAAGGGGGCTTCCTTCTACGAGCGTGATGCGCGCTACGTCGAGGCAGAGCGCGCCGTCCGGGAGGCCGTCGTGGACGCGGTGGCGGCGTGGGACAGCGGCGCGGCGACGCGTCCTCCGGAGGTGGTGACCCCCGAGCGCGTGCATGCGCCCGGCGTGCAACGCGCCCTGCTCTGGGAGGTCGCCGCCTACGCCCGCCCGAAGTTCGGTGACGACGGCTCCTACGTGCGACCGCAGGAGAGCGAGCAACGGGTGCTCGAGGTGCCGCTGCACGTCGCGGTCGACCAGCGGGTCGGGTGGACGATCCACCGCGAGGACCTGGGGCTCACGGTGGAGATGGCGCTCGACCTGCCCGCGAGCCGCGCCTTCGTCACCGTCACCGGCCCCGCGGGCGACGTGGCCCGCAGCACCTGGCGGGTGGAACTCGACATCACCGATGAGGACGGCACCCTGTTCCTCGACGACGTCCTCTCCTTCGAGGAGATCCTCCGCGAGCCGGACATCCCCACCTCATCCGGCCATGAGGGCCTGCTCACCGTGCCCGGTCGAGGCGACTTCGCGTCCATCGACGTCTACCCCCGCTCGGTGCGCCAGTCCGAACGCGCCTGGTCCGGAAGCACCACCTGGGAGCAGTGATGTGGCTCCTACTCCCCCTCACTACGCTCGCCCTCGCCGAGAACATCGGCACCGAGAGCCTCGAGTGGCGCCTCCTCGACAGCGACATCGCCGTCCGTGCTCGCGTCGCGCGCACCACCGACCACCCCATCGAGGGAGACGCCTGGCGCGAGGAAGAAGTCACCGTCGAGGTCCTTGAGAGCCTCACCCTCCAGGATCTCCCCAAGACCCTGACCTTCACCTGGCGGACGCGACCGGAAGAAGCGCTGGGCGATCGCCAGGACCACCAGGTCCTGCTGTTCCTCACCCGAGGCCCTGACGGCGTGCTGGCACCCCGGTCCTCCCTGCACAGCTACGTCGATCTCGCCCATCCGAACGCCTGGACCGCATCGACAGCCCACTGTGAGGTCCTCGACAGCGGCCAGGCGGTGCTCGCGTACCTCCGCCCCAAAGCCGCCGACCACCGGCCCGCGATCTTCCCCTCCCACTGGACCACCTGGACCTGGCAGCAGCCTGGCTCTACCTGGGCCGACTGCCCTGCCCACACCGAGACCTACACCGCGCTCTGGGCCGGGAGTGCGGTCGGGGTGATGGTGCCCCAGGGACTTTCGCCCTTCGAGCCGGTGGTCGGCGGGGTGGAGACGACCTTGCTCTCGCCGTCGGGGGACTGGGCGGCACGGCTGGTGCGCGCCGCCACGGGATCAGAGGCGTTCCCGGAGTACCAGGTCGAAATCGGGGACCGGAACACCGGTGAGAAGTCGCGGGTGGGTGGAGCCTTCGCCGGCTGGTTCGGACTGCGGGCCACCTGGGACGCCAAGGACACGCTGTGGATCTGGTCTGGCGACATCGGGATCCGGTCGATGCGACGCCAAGGCGACCAGTGGGGCGAGGAGGTCTGGAGGGCTGAGGCACTGCCAACGACCGACGGACAGGCACCGACGGTCTTCGACGCGCAGACGAACGAGCGCGTCCCGGTCACCTCCGAGGCACCCCCGGACTGGCTGGTACCGTAGCCATCCTGGTCTAGAAGCAGCCCACCTCGACCAGTTCCTCGACCTCCTCGGTCGGCGGCCCGGAAGTGACCATGTCATGCGCGTTCACGCGGTCGTCCGCGGTGCCTGGGCCACTCGCCACGTGCTGCGCTCCCTCGCCCTGCCCGTTGACCCGCCCAGCCTGTGGCCGGCGCGCTCGCGCCCAGCCGCGGCGTAACGTTCACCCCCCAGGACGCTGCCGCCAGCCGTCCACGGAGCGGTGCGCCTCGAAGCCGCTTCGTCGGACTCTCCTGACGGACGAAACAACGTTTTCGCGAATCCGCACAACGAGCCCCAACGCCACCCCAGCACGCCGGAGGCCCCGCCGCACTCCAGGCCTCCTTCGCCCCTACCTCGGAGAAGGCGAAGGAGTAGAGCAGGCGGTTGTCGGTGAAGGCGCGCTCGATGCTCGTGAACGGGTTGCTGTAGCAGAGCCGCTTCCGGGAGCGCATCAGGCGCAAGAGCCGCAGGGCCCGCAGCCCCCGCAGGACCGGCACCACCGCGAGCACCGTGACGATGTCGATCAGGATCAGCGGCTGGAGACAGAACCGGAAGCGGCCCCAGATGTGAGCCAGAGGCGGGCAGAGTCCGAAGGGGTGTCGGGTGGTCGCACCGGAGGCGTGGTCTTCAGCCAGGGATCTGGCTCATCCCTGAACTGTAACCTTCACTTTCATGCGGTCATACTCGACGGCTGCTGCTTCGGCGGGGCCTTCTCGACGACGACCCCGGTTTGGAGCAGACCGACGACGCCCAGACGCTGATGCAGCTCGCGTCGGTCTCCGGCCGGGTTGCTCTGGGCACCCGCGCGGGACGGCGGCCACGGGCGCTCATGGGGCCACCGGGCTCACAGTGGCGTCCTCCCAAGCGATGTGCACAGTCTGGCTACTACAGTCTCCACGCAGGGGTGAGGCTCGCGGCCAGGGATCGAAACGCGCTAGAGCGATTATGTAGATACATATTGCGTCCTCCGCTGTCCCACTCGCGTTTGTCAGAGCGCGATGACGGCAACCTGGTCCTCCGCTTGAAGACCCCGTGGCGCAATGGGACCACCGCCATCGTGCTCTCGCCGTCAGAGCTCCTCCAGCGGCTCGCCGCGATCATCCCTCGCCCCCGGGTCCATCAGCTCACCTACCACGGCGTGCTCGCGTTCGGCGAGCCCGGAGGCGAGCGGAGGGGACCCGTGCGCCCGGCGTGCGGGGACTCGAATCGGACTCACGAACCTAACTGCGTTTTCGCCGAATCGGTGTTTGGACAGCGAACGGCAAGGAGCGCATCCCGCCTCCTGAAGAGCACCACATCGATAATCTCGGGTTGAGGCATACTCTCCACATGGCGTTCGGAATACCTATCCTCTCGCGGACGTCGACGATCAGGTGGAGGCGTGCCGGCGGATCTTCGCCAGCGACACGCGGTGGACCGTCGTGCGGGGCAGCGACCTCCAGGAGGGCGAGAGCAAGGGGCTGCCGGTCTGGAGTCACCACGTGGGCGACGCGATCCTGAAGAGCAACCTCACCCGCCGGGTAGATTTTGCCCTGTTCATGGTGGACGCGCTCGAGGACGACGGTCTCATCCAGGAGGCCCCGGCGATCGTGGGCTGCCAGTCACCCTCAGCGATCGAGGCCCGTGCGGAAGGTGCTGCCTGAGCGAGCGTCTCGGGGCGGCACGGTGCTTCGGGCAGCAGCACATCGAGCTGGACTGGGCTCTCCTGAGTCACCCAATCCCAATCCACTACGGTGTGTTGCGGACCTCAGAGATGCAGGTGTCCTGGTACTTGGCACCCGGAAAGGTCGTCAGGATCTCGATGGAGATCAGACCTCGTACCCCTGCGTCGAGGGCCTTCGTAGGTAGGGCCAGCGGCTGCCATGCGTTTTGGTCGAGGAGCTCCACGACGTGGCTATCGACGACCTGTACCAGGCCGAAGATCTCGGCCCCCTCGACCGTGCCTTCCGCGTAGTCCATGCGATGGGCCTGCAGCGTGGTCACTCGGACCTGCCGGGGTCGGGCGTTGGACGTGAAGACCGCGTCCGATTTTCCGTAGCCGGCCCAGATTTCGACAGGCTGCTGCGGGTCCACCGCTACTGCGATGGCCTGCCCGATGCCGGCTCCTGCGACACCCTCGACCCAGGCGGTGGCCGGGTCCTGATCGAAGGCACGGGCAGGCGCATAGGTGCAGGCCCACTGCTGCACTCGGCTGTCGTAGTCGATATCGTTCGGGTTGTCCGTCGGCAGTGGCTCGGGCTTGGAGCCCGAGGGCGCCAGGGCCGAGGTGGCTACGCCCATGGCTCCCGTGACATCCGCAGCGTAGTCAAAGACCAAGGCAGCCACGCCCGGACCGCGCAGTGCCTTGGTCAGGCCCGGGCTCGGGGCGCCGCAAGGGTGGTCACCCGTTCGCTCCACCGTCGGGAGTTCTGCCGAAAGACGCGCAAGAAGCGCCTCTCGGGCAGCTTCGCTCATGTCCTGATCTCCTATGGGCACCAACACCTCGGTGGCAACCACCCCATCTACCGAAGGCTCCGGGGTCGCGGTTCCGGTACAGCCAAGAATCAGCAAGAGAGTCAACAAGCGCATGGGCACTCCGTCGAGAGCACAGAGCATAGGACATGGCGACCCTCGCCCAAGCCCAATTGTCCAGCCAACCTGCCGGTGACCTTGCCCCGCTGTGTGAGAGGCCAGGTCGTGGACCCTGCGGGCGGCTGTTGCGGAAGCCGCGCGTGTGCTGGCGGCACGCATCCGGGAGCGCGTTGCACAGCTCTCCGAGCACCCCGAACTCGGACCGGTCGCTGAAGACCTCTCACCCGGCGGTCCCTATCGCCACCTCATTGTTCTGAATCACCGCATCGTCTACCGGCAGGCGTCCGACGGCATGGATGCTCCACGGCATCGAGCCAGCAGCGCCCGGCGCCTACAACTGGGTCGGATCGAGCACGAACGTCAGCAGCATCGGCCACCCGATGTGCTCCTCGGTCTTCGGGAAGCGCTCCACGAGGGCCTCGGTCCCGATATGCTCGTCCATTTCCCTGATGCTAAGCCCGGCTTCCAGGATGCCGGTCACGTAGTCGGAGACCATGTGTGCATAGCCGCGGGGCCGGACCTCCTCGTCGCGGACACGATCGCTGAACTGCGCCTGCTCGCCCCGGAGGCGCATCATGGGATGGAGGTCGGAGAGATAGAGCCAGCCGCCTGGCGAGCAGACCCGACGCATCTCGCGAAAGAGCGGCGACAGCTGTTCGATGTGCTCGAGGACGAGCGTACAGACGACGACATCGAACGCCGCATCTGCAAAGGGGAGCGGCTCGTTCAGATCGTGGGTGACAAATCGGATCTCGGCTGCGCCGGCCTTGCTGATTCCGACATCGAGCATCCCCTTGGAAAAGTCGACGGCCGTGACTTTGGCGCCCGCGTTCTGGAGCAGGTAGCTGTTCCGCCCTGTGCCGCACCCGAGATCGAGCGCCCGGGCCCCGTTCAGATCTCGACCGACTGCGTCCAGCCGTTTGTCCAAGACTTTGCGGTCCATGGCGACCAACGGGTTGCGCTTGACGTCGTAGGTGGCGGCCCACCGATCGTACGCCGCCTGGGCCGGTAGAACGACGATCTTCATCCCCCGGATCCTATCCGGTTTTGCCGCTCTGCCAACCGCGGCTGGTACCAGGTCGGCAGCGGCGGTGGGATTGCGAAGGGCGATGAAGTCGCCGATTTCGGCGACGCGCTCGAGGCGTTCGCGGTCCACAGGATTCGGTAGGGCATTACTTGTAGCGGTCGAGCAGTTGCTTCTTGGCCTCGTCGTGGGAGACGAGTCGTCCTGCCTCCTCATCGGCGAGGCCTCGATGAACGTCCCGCAGCTCATCGATCTCGTCAAGTAGGGCCTGATAGGAGTGAACGTCGACCAGGACAGCGGCGCTTCGTCCGCACTGAGTCAGCACGAGCGGTCTTCCGGTTTCGCGGACCTGCCGTCCCATCGGGCAAGCCAAACGGGGAGCATCGATCTGCCGGATGTCGGACATGCGGCCATTTCTCGAAGGGGCGCGGTCGATGGATTGCTTGGGCGCAGTTGCTCTTCCGTGTCTTCGGCGTCGAGTCGCTCCGCTGTGACTGCGGGGCTTGGATGGCGGTCCACGCCATCGTCATCGGTCCGCCAGCGATACGACGCGTCAGCAGGCGGCGGCGAACCCGGCCGACACCTGCCACTCGGCTCGGCAGGTGCAGTCCAGGGCATCGAGGGATGCAGGATCTGTAGTGCGGTTGAAGGCGGCCAGTGCCGCGCGGACGCGGTCGGTGCATGCCGGGCAGTTGTGGGCAGCCATGGCGGGATCGAGGCCTTCGTCGGAGAGGGCCACGTGGACGGGTCCGAGGTCAGCGACCCGGCGGACCACGCCAGCACCGTGCCGGGAGCCACGAAGCACGGCTGGAGGCCGACCCGCGTGGGCAGGTCGAGCGCAGCGCCCAGGTCGAACACGTAGCGAGCCGTGTCCACCGCGTCGCTCAGTGCCTCGGCCTCGGGGGTGTCCAGGGGCTTGAGCAGGATGTAGACGAAGAGCGAACCGCCGGCACGCCCTATGGCCCGGACGCTCTCCTCGAACTGCGCCCGCGTGAAGCCCTTGCGGATACGCTTGTTGCGGATGGTGTCGTCGGCGGTCTCCAAGCCGATGGCCACCTCCAGCTCAGCCGGCGCGGCGGCCTCGACCAGCGCGTCCAGGGCCTCCCGAGTGACGTACTCCGGACGGGTCTCCACCAGGATCTGCCGCACGCAGGGGTGCCGCGTGCACCGGCGGACGAGCACGGGCTGGACCTCGGCGGGGACCTCGTCGGGGTTGAGGTACGAGCCCGACACGAACAGCTCGACCCGCACCGGGGCGGTCTCGTCCTCTGGAAGGTGTCCCAGTGCATGCTCGAGCTGGGCGCAGAACTGCTCGGGGCTCACGGCCTCTACTCCGAAGGCCTCGGGAAAGCCGCAGTTCGTGCAGCCAACCCGCTTGGCCCAGGCACAGCCGGGTGCGGCGAGCACCACCATCAGCCGGCGTCCGGTGGCCGTGCCGACCCGGGCCTCGGTGTACTCCACCAACAGGGGCTTCATCGCGTGCCCGGATGGGAGACGAGCCAGGGACCCATCGCCATGGCGTCCATGGACGACCGCAGGAATGTGGCGATGGCCTCGCCAGGCGTGGTCACGATGGGCTCCGCGATGTTGAAGGACGTGTTGAGCACCACCGGCAGGCCCGACAGGCGCTCGAACTCGTCGATCAAGCTCGCGTAGGTCGGGGCGTACGCGCGCTCGACCACATGGATGCGCGAGGTGGCCTGGCCCGTGCTGCCGTTCTCCTGGATCACCGCTGGGAGCACCTGCATCAGACGACGCTCCTTGAGGGGCAGGGCGACGAGCATGTAGCGGGTGGAGAGCATCTCGGCGGGGGTCACGAAGAAACGTTCCACGGCATGGGGCAGCACGCTGGGGGCGAAGGGGCGGAAGGACTCCCGATACTTGACGCGGGCGTTGATGCGGTTGCGGGTGTCGAAGCGTGACGGGTCGCAGACGATCGACCGGTGACCCAACGCCCGGGGCCCCACCTCCTGGCGCCCCTCGAACCAGGCCACGATCTCCCCGCGCTCGACACGCCTGGCCACGGCGACCGACACGTCCTCGGGACGAGTGACGTCGAGCCCGGCCTCGTCAAGGGTCGCGCGCATCGCGTCCGCGTCGAACCCCGGTCCCAGGTAGGGGTGCGTCATGCGCGGTCGGCCCGAGCCACCGAGTTGGTGGTGGAGCAGGACCGCCGCGCCCAGAGCCGTGCCCGCGTCGTTGGCGGCGGGTTGGATCCAAATGCGCTCGAAGGGGGTCCGGGCGGCCACCTGGTAGTTGGCCACGCAGTTCAGAGCGACCCCACCCGCCATACAGAGATCGGTGACCGGGTTCGTGCGGCCGGCGTTGATGCGCTCGTAGAGGCGGTTGGCAAGGTGCACCAGGATGTCGTCGGTGGCGTGCTGCAGGGCAGCGGCGATGCTGGCATCCTCGTAGCGGTCGACCAGCGCGTGGCGGCGAGGGCCGAAGTAGCGCTCCAGGCCGGAGAAATCGTCGGTCGCAAACCGGAAGGCGTCGTTGTCGACGAAGAAGGTGCCCCCTTCCTCGGGACGAAAGATCTCGGCCATGGTGGCCAGGTGATCATGGCCCGAGAGCTCGCCCACCGGGTCGGTGACCGCGGCGTACCCCATGACCTTCCCGGGCCCCGAATAGGCGTCAAAACCGATATATTCCGAGAACTTCTCCCACACGAAACCGATCGAGTGTGGGAACTCGACGCGCTCCAGGGTGGTCATGTCCGCACCGCTGCCGTAGCCCAGCCAGGTCGAACCGTGCTCACCGATCCCGTCGGCCACGAGGATCGCGGCCTCCTCGAAGGGCGAGACGAGGTAGGCGGAGGCGGCGTGGCACAGGTGGTGCTCCAGGAAGTGGAAGCTCGCCGCTGGTGCACGCTGCAGCAGCGCATCCCGGGCGCGGAGGTTGTGGTCGCGGAAGGTGGCCTCCCCCTCCTCGGTCCCCCAGCCGTGGGGTGAGACCTGCTGGCGATTTCGATTCGCCCGGTAGCGGGCCTCGGGGTCGAGCGACCACCCGATGGCGTCCAGGTCACTCCAGCCGAGCCCCCCCTGCGCGAGGCAGAACGCCATGGCCGCCCAGGGAAGCTCGTCGGGGTTGTCCACCCGCGAGCGCTTGCCGTAGCGCACGCGGTTGAAGCGCTCCTCTTCGGCCATGGCGACGATGCGACCGTCCACCACGAGGCAGGCGGCGGGTTCGTGATAGGCGCTGTTCACGCCGAGTATGTGGGCCACGTCTGCTCCTCGGAGGGGCGAGTGTACCGTGGGCAGTGGTTGACGCCCGAGGGCGACCGTGGCCTCGACCGGAAATCAGGCCCTCAAAGTGTATAATGAACATGAGGAGGTCCCATGCGCTTCACCTACCTGTGCCCC
>JAFDJI010000407.1 GCA_019307545.1 Deltaproteobacteria bacterium
CTCCTCGCTCCAAGCGGGGGACACCATCACCTTCAACGATGGCACCTACGTCTTGGAGGGGTCGCTGTACTGGACGGGGACTGGGACCGAGGGTGCGCCCATCATCTTCGAACCCGCCGAGGGGGCCACCCCGGTCCTGCAGCGCATGGATGGCGGGTGGGCGGTGGTGCTCACCGACTCCTCGTGGGTCGAGATCCGCGGGCTCACCTTCGAGGGGGGCGGGCTGGTGCTGTCCGGGGAACTGAACACCCACATCACCGTGGAGGACTGCATTCTCCACGCGCTGACGGGAAACGGTATCCGCATCCAGAGCAATGCGCAGTTCCTCCTCATCCAGCACAATCACGTCTACGATATCGAAGATTCGTCCGGTATCTACGCGGGGTGCAACGACACGTCGTGCTGGATGCAGGACAGCGTGATCGCGGGGAACCAGGTCCACGGCATCGGCGGCACCTACAACGTCGGGATCTACCTGGCGAACGGCTCGCACAGCAACGTGGTCCGCGACAACGTGATCTTCAACGTGCCCTACATCGGCCTTCGCCTGGGCTCCACCGAGTTCTCGCCCCCGAACGTGGCTGACGGGAACGCGGTGTGGGGGGTGACCGGGGACGCGATGCTGGTGGACGGGGCGGCCCGGGTGCACAACAACCTGCTCTTCGGCGTCGAGGGGTACGGGCTCCGGGCCTCCAGCAACAATCGCGAGGCGTTCGAGAACGTGGCGGTGACCTTCAACACCATCGTGAACACGCTGAACTACGGGATCCGCCTCGACGGCTGGGCCGACCGGCGCGACATGGTGCTCGCGAACAACGTGGTCGCCAACCCCACCGGAGCGGCCCTCGAGTACCGCTGGGGCGACGCGACCGACACCGACAACCACATCGTCGGCAACGTGTTCACCGGGTACGTCGGGGTCGATCCCACTCTGTTCCCCGACTGGTACGTCGCCGGTGCGGGCACCTACGATTTCGTGGATGTCGAGGGCTTCGACTTCTACCCTTCCACCTCCTCGACCCTGGTCGATGCGGCCGACGACTCGGAAGCCAGCCTGGTGCCCGAGGTGGACTTCAATGGGCTGGTACGACCGCTGGGCCCGCCGGATGTCGGGGCCTACGAGTGGAGGGGGTTCGTCAACCCGGGATGGCCTGTGGGACGGGGTTTCAAGGATCCCCCCCTGGTGGCACCCCTGGACGAGGGGAGCGGTGGGTGCGATTGCCTCGAAGGGGGCGAGGGCAGCGCAGCGGTCCTCTTCGTGCCGTTCTGGTTGGGTTGGCTGGGTCGTCGGCAGAAGCGCGTGCCGTTGGCCATCGCTGAGCGCCGAGAACAGGAGCAGCTACGGTGAAAACGATAGCGAGTGTCCTCCTGGCGGTCTTCGCCGCCCTGACCTGGAGCATTCCGGCGTCGGCGGCGGGGGATGAGGGTCCGAGTCCGGTGGCGGTCCAGAACCGCATGCACACCATGCGCAACGAGTATGCGGTGTGGGTGGGCGTGCTCCCCATGGACGCCTTCACCAAGGGGCTGACCTTCACCGGCGCCTACACCATCCATTTCGATGACCTGTTCGCGTGGGAGGTGGCGCAGTTCACCTACTCGGTCGGCATCGACACCCGGCTCAAGGGGGAGTTGGAGAGCCTTCCCCAGCCCGTGGGCCCCACGCCCTTCGAGACGGTACGGTACTTCGCCACCTCGAGCTTCGTGTTCAAGCCCGTGTACGGCAAGCTGGCGGTGCTCAACCGGGCACTGGTGAGCCACGAGTGGTTCTTCGTGGCGGGGGCGGGCGCGGGGAGGCTGTCGATCACCACCCGGCCGGTCATCGACGCCGGGCTCGGCATGCGGATCTACGCGGGACGCCACGTCTCGCTGCGGCTGGACGTGCGCGACTACTTCTTCTTCAACGCGGACGACATCCAGAACGAAGTCTGGGTGGCCTTGGGCCTGAGCCTGGGCATCGGCGGGTAGGGGGGTCATCATGACCAGGCACGCATGGGCCTGCGTGATCCTGCTGCTCGCGAGCTGTCGCGTGTCGGTTCCGATCCAGAAGGAGGAGGCCTTCCACTCCGCGGTGGAGGCGAAGGTGGAGGAGAGCCCGACCCGGGCGGCGAGCGGCGCCTGGGCGTTCCTGGCCGCCGCCGATCCGGACGATCTCCGCTACGACCGGGCCCTGCTCCTGCTCGGGCAGAGCCTGGAGGAGATGGAGTTGGACTGGGCCGCGGGCATGGTGTTCCGCGACATCTCCCAGGCCCGCCGCAACATGGAGCTGCTCCCCCAGGCCCTGCGGGGGCTGGAGCGGGTGGTGGGGACCGGGGTGTACGACGAGGACCTGCTGATCACCGGCTTCCTCTCCGCGGAGGAGTTCGGGTGGGTCCCCGAGGACGTCCAGGCCTTCGTCGACTACCACCGGGGCGTGGACCTGGCGCGGCGGGGGTCGGACGCATGGGCCGACGCGGTGTTCGCGAAGCTCCCCTCGGACAGTCCCTATGCGGCCCGTGCCGAGTACGTGCGGGCGGTGCGGTTCGTGGCGGAAGGCGAGGATGCCGAAGCCATCGCCTCCCTGGAGGGGCTGGCGGACCACGACGACCTTCCCTCCGACCTCGCCCAGGAGGTCGAGCGGTCCCTGGCGCGGCTGGCCTTCGAGGAGCAGCGGTTCGAGGACGCCCTGGCCCACTTCCAGACCCTGCGGGAGCAGGCCCCCGACGACCCCGAGATCCTGCTGGAGACGGCCTGGACCGAGTTCTACCTCGGTGACTCCCGCAAGACCCTCGGACTGCTCATCGCGCTCGATGCCCCAGTGCACCAGCACTACATCTCGCCCGAGCGGTACCTGCTCGAGGCGTTGGCCCTGCGCCGCCTGTGTCAGTTCGGAGCCGCCCGCGAGGCGGCGGTCCGCCTGCGCCGGAAGCACGGGGGCTCGCTGGACGCGCTGGCCAAGGGCAAGCTCCCGGTGGAGGTCCCCGAGCTACACACCGCGGCGAGACTTCGGGGTCGGTCCAGTCGCAACGCCCGATTCACCGACCGCCTCCAGTGGGAGCGAGATCGCCTGGCCGCACTGCGGATCGACGATGGGCTTCGGGCACACCTCGATGACCTGTACGACCGTGGCCTGGTGGAGGCGCAGCGGCGCGAGCGAGCGGAGATCGGGCGGGACGTGGACGCCCTGGCCGAGGAGTTGCTGGGGGCGGAGGAGGGGGTGCGGCTCATCGTCCACGAGTTGGGCGTTTCGCTGCTCCGCGGGCGAAGGAGGCCCCCGGGGGTGGCTGAGCAACCGGCGGTGGAGGTCCCACTCTCCGGAGAGCGGGTGTTCTTCCCGTTCACGGGGGAGTACTGGACCGACGAGATGGATGACCTGGTGGTGGTCGCGGAGGACCGATGCGTCGATTGATGGTCCTCGCCCTGGTGCTCCTCGCGGCCTGCGCCAAGCCCATACCCGAGGTGCGGGACCTGCCCGAGGTGGAGCAGTACCGCGCCCGGATCACCAAGGTCCGGCACGCCATCGAGGAGACCCGAGAGGTGATCGCCGCGTCCGCGGGCGCCCCCTACCTTCCCGAGCTGCAGATGCGGCTGGCGGAGCTGATCAGCGAGGAGGCCCGCTACCACTACATGGTCGCCCGTGAGCGGGAGCAGGGGCGCGCCGAGACGCTCCACATTCCCCAGGTGCGCATCCTCAAGGAGCAGTCCATCGCGACCTACCGGATGCTGATGGAGCGGTACCCCGACTTCCACCTCGCCGACCGGGTCCTGTTCAGCATCGGGCAGGAGTTGAGGGAGCTGGGCGAGTTCGAGGAGATGCGCTCCACCCTCGAGCGGCTGGTGGAGGCGTACCCCGACAGCCCCTACCGGAGCGAGGCGCTCCTCATCCTGGGCGACTTCCACTTCGACAAGGCCGAGTTCGCACCGGCCGCGCGCTACTACCAACAGATCGTGGCCCATGGGCAGCCCCAGCTTCTCGGGCTGGCCTACTACAAGCTGGCCTGGGTCCACGTGAACGTAGGCGACTGTCCCGAGGCGTTCCGCGAGTTCGAAGCGGCGATGGAGGCGTCCCGGGCAGTTGCCGCGATGCACAGGGAGGAAGCGCCGCCCCTGGAGGACGCCCGGGTGGAGGGTGAGTTCGCGGTCCCCGCCTCGCGCACCATCGAGGATCTCGTGGGGGACTACGGCACCCTGGACGTACAGCGGGAGGCCCTGGTGGACCTCACCTACTGCTACGCGCAGGTGCGCAAGCCGGAGGAGGCGGCTGCCTACCTCCGCGGCCAGGCGGCGACCCGGGAGGCGTACGTGGCCGCGCTCTCCAAGATGGCGGGCCGGTTCGCCCTCATCGAGCAGCCGCAGGGGGCGGCGGAGGTGACCCGGGAGTTGCTTCGCCTCGCACCCGCCGCGCCGGAGCGGTTGGACGACGCCCGTATGCTCCACAGCGTGGTGCGGCGCATGGAGGACTACAGCTCGGTCGGCGAAGAC
>JAFDJI010000408.1 GCA_019307545.1 Deltaproteobacteria bacterium
ATCATGTCGCCCATGATGTTCATGGTGCCCTGCGAGTAGACCTCCATCGCGTTCAACGGCGTCAGTTTCTCGCTCACGAAGTAGCGTTCGAGACCCTTCCTCCGGTTCCTGCGCTCGAGCTCGAGCCGGACCAGCACTCCGAACAGGATGAGCAGCAGACAGGCGAACATCGTGTGTGCAAACAACTCTGCGGTGCCCGGATTCAGCCCGAGAGTGGCCTCCAACTCGTGGATGTCGACTCCGAACAGGGCCCCTAGACCTCTGTTGACGAGGTACATCCAAGAGAAACCGGAAGCGAACATCACGCCTCCTCTGCCGGGGTGGCGGAAGGGATGCGCAGGGCCTCGATGGTGCCGCGTGCCGAGAGTCCGAGCACAGCAGCTCCGAGCCCCAGTGCGACGCCGAGGGGGGGGAACAGCGACAGAAGAGCCGCATAGGCACACAAGACGATCACCAGCTTCCCCATGACGAGGAGCACTGCGCCCCCGCCGCCGCCCTGGGTAGCCGAATCCATCACGCGGTGCACCAACCATGCGAGCAAGGCCAGGTTGCCGAGCGCCACCAAGCCGCTGGCCACAACCGCGAGCGCGCCAAGAGCGCCCTCGAACCAATACCCGACCGGCACCAGCAAGGGGATCGCCAGGGCACTGTCACGAAGGATGGTCCTCGGGGTGATCATCGTCGTCCTGAAGTTTCCCAAGTCCCTGAAAGAGTCGGATGAGCCCAGCCACGAATCCCAGGAGCGTTCCGAGGAGGAAGAGCCATGGCTCCGTGCCCAACCAGATGTCGAGCCGATAGCCCAGGTACAACGTCACGACGATGACGAGCGCGAACTCGGTGACGAGCGTTGCGGCCTCGAAGGCTCTTCTCAGGTTGCCGTTGTCCGACATCCCGAGCCCTCCCGCCCACATTCAGGGCCCGAAAGGACGCGTCTGATAGCACGGGTGTACAGGGGCGTCAATGGACCGATCTGCTCCATGACGAGGCCGTTTCACGGGCTGCCGCCGTCACCTTCGTACGACCTGCGCAATCCCCTCCGGGCTGGCCGGCACCACGCCCTTCTCGGTGATGATGCCCGCCACGTAGCGGGCCGGCGTGACGTCGAAGGCCGGGTTGTGGGCATGCGAACCGGTCGGGGTGGTACGCACACGTGCAAACACGCCATCGTCCGACCAGCCCCAGGTGTAGCAGACCTCTTCTTCGCCTCGCTCCTCGATGGGGATGTGCTCCCCACTCGGACAGTCCGAGTCGATGGTGGTGGTCGGGGCGGCCACGTAGAAGGGGACCCCGTTGGCGGCCGCCACCACGGCAGAGGAGTAGGTCCCGATCTTGTTCGCGACGTCACCATTTGCGGCAATGCGATCCGAGCCCACGATCACCAGGTCCACCTGCCCGGTCCGCATCAGGTGGCCCGTCGCGTTGTCCGCGATCACGGCATGGTCGACGCCCTCGTTCGCCAGCTCCAAGGCCGTGAGGCGGGCCCCCTGACTTCGCGGTCGCGTCTCGTCCACCCACACGAAGGGGCGGCGTCCCTCCCGCGCCGCCACGTATACCGGCGACAGGGCACTCCCCCAGTCCACGAAGGCGAGCCAGCCGGCATTGCAGTGCGTGCTGACCCGTGCGCCCGTAAGGATCAGGGGGGCACCGTGCCGGCCGATAGCCTCGCAGCATCGGGCGTCATCGTCCGCGATCTCCTGTGCCGCCGCCATGGCCGCCGCTCGCGCCCGGGTGAGGTCACTCCCCTCCGCTTCCACCGCCCGGAGCACCGCACGCACCGCGAAGAACAGGTTCTGCGCGGTGGGTCGCGTCGCCTGGACCCGCTCCGCCGCCTCCCCCACGAAGGCGTGGAAGCTGGCGTCGGGGGCCTCGAGCGCCGCTTGGGCCATGGCGTAGCCCGCCGTCGCCCCGATGGCGCCAGCGCCCCGCACGATCATGGTGCGAATCGACGCTGCGGTGGCGTGGTGATCGGCCAGGTCCACCACTTCGAAGCGGTGTGGAAGGAGCGGCTGGTTGATCATCCGTACGGTGGGCCCTTCCATCCACACCGTGCGGGTTGGACGACCGGCGACCTTCACGACAAACCCCTAGATAGCGGTGGCGACGAGCGCTGCGGCGATGCCGCCGATGGCCTGGTCGAGCGCCAGTTCGTCAAGTGCCAGGTTCAGGAAGACCGCCTCGAACTGGCTGGGTGGCAGATACACACCCGCAGAGAGCGCCGCGTTGTGGAAGCTGGCAAACGCCTCGAGATCACACTCCTTGACCTCGGCGAAGTTGCGGGGAAGCGCCTCGCGGAAGAACAAGGTGAACATGCCGCCGACGCGAACGTAGCTCACCCCGTGGTAGGCGGCGGAGGCTCCCACTTTCTCGTCGAACTGCGTGCCAATGGCCTCCAACCGATCCCAGGCGGCCTGGTCGAGTGCCCGAAGCGCGGCCAGACCGGCCGCCACCGCCACTGGGTTTCCCGACAGCGTCCCTGCCTGGTACACGGGACCGGCGGGGGCGAGACGCGCCATGAGATCGGCGCGTCCCCCGAATGCCGCGAGGGGGAAGCCGCCACCGACGACCTTGCCCAGGGTGGTGAGGTCGGGACGCACACCGTATCGTCCCTGGGCACCCTCCGGCCCCACCCGGAAGCCAGACATCACCTCGTCGAAGATCAGCACCGTGCCGTGCTTTTCGGTGAGGCTGCGAAGGAACTCCAGGTACCCTTCCCCCGGCTCGATGCAGCCCATGTTCCCTGGGACCGGCTCCAAGATCACCGCGGCGATCTGGTCGCCGTGCTCCGCGAAGACCCGGCCGACTTCGTCCGGGTCGTTGAAGGGAACCACCAGGGTGCAACTGGAAACGGCCTCGGGGATCCCGGGTGAGCCCGGACGCGCGAAGGTGGCCACCCCGGACCCGGCGGACACCAGCACGGCATCATGGGCACCGTGGTAGCAGCCCTCCATCTTCACCACTAGGTCCCGCCCCGTCGCGCCCCGCGCCAACCGCAAGGCGTGCATGGTGGCCTCGGTGCCACTGCTGCACAGGCGGACCTGCTCAACCGACGGCAACCGCGCGCAGATCTCCTCCGCGAGGAGGACCTCCACTTCGGTGGGCGCCCCAAAGCTGGAGCCATTCACCAGCGCGCGGGTCGCCGCGGCCACCACCCGGTCGTGGGCGTGCCCATGGATGAGCGCACCCCAGGACCCCACCAGGTCGACATACCGGTGGCAATCTTCATCCACCAGCCACGGGCCCTCGCCCCGCGCGGCGAAGGGGGGGTTGCCGCCCACTGCAGAGAAGGCCCGTACCGGCGAGTTGACGCCTCCGGGGATCACCTTCGCTGCTCGTTCCAGCAGCTTCTCCGACCGGGTCATCCCTACTCCGGAAGCTCGAAGAGCGGCTGCTCCATCGGCACCGGCAGCCCAGTGCCCTCACCAGTGGGATCGAGCAGGGAGAGCTTCCCGCGCCACTCACTGTCGGAGGGGTCGAGTTCGGAGGCACGTCGATAGGCCTGCAGCGCGCTGTCGATCTCACCCACGGCGACATACGCGTCGGCCAGGTCGCCCTGAAGCTCGTCGTTGTTCGGGATGCGCTCCGCGAGAAGTTCCAAGACGTCCACCAGGGTCTTGCCGGTGAGGACCATCACCCCGGTGAGGGCATCGCGGTCGGTGGGATCCTGGAGGAGGGCCGCCTGGAAGTACTGCAGCGCCTGCTCCCGCTCGCCGTTGACCAAGGCCGAGCGTCCCATGGCGACGAGGGACTCGCCGTCGGGTCCGTCCGGTACCATTCCGATGACACCCCCCGGGTAGTCCGGCCCGTAGTAGGGGTAATCGGGGCCGGGCTCGGTGTAGCCACCAATAGGCTCGTGGTCGGGACAGCCGCTGAGCTTCTCCCGCCACTCGGAGTCATTGGGGTCGATCTCGTTGGCCCGAGCGTACAACTCACAGGCACGCTCCATCTGACCCGCACCGCTCAGCATGTCCGCAAAGTCGCCGATGGCCTCATCATCGTCGCCGTCGATCTGCGATTCGAAGACCTCCGCGACCTGATCGATGCCGCCCAGTTCCACCACCTTCCGCTGCCACTCGGAGTCGCTCGGGTCGATGCGGAGCGCGTAGATGTAGTACTCCAGCGCCGTGTCCGTCTCGCCTCGCATCCCGTACTCGTCCGCGAGATCGCCCCAAACCTCGTCATCCATCGGGTTGGCCAGCGCCAACCGCTCGGCCTCACCCAGGCTGCGGGACCCCAACCCGGCGATGCGTGCTTGTACCTCCTGGCTGCCCGGATCCAGGGAGAGCGCCCGCTGGTAGGCCCCCAACGCATCGTCGGTTCGCCCGGCCTTCTTGTAGGTATCTCCGAGCATCACCCACACCTCGACCGCGTTCGGGTCGGTCATCACCGCGGACTCCGCCTTGGTGATCGCCGCCTTGTTGGCACACCCACCAACGAGGAACGGCAGGACGAGAA
>JAFDJI010000409.1 GCA_019307545.1 Deltaproteobacteria bacterium
CGTCGGGGGGCGGTTTCCAGGAGATCACCACCTCCGGCGGCATCGGCTTCAAGGCGGATTAGGACGGTCGGGGCGAATGTGACCTCGGGAGCTTGCCAGGAGGCAAGTACCGGACCAACGTCACACCCAAGGATGGGAGCAAGATCCGAGGGAAGAGCTTCGAAGTGGTGGGGGGGAAGAAGGCCTGCTCCTTCGCCTTCGACCTCGGGTCACAGGAGTGGACCGGCGAGTGCAAGTAGTCGTCTGCGGGCGCTAGTCGATGGCTGACCTCAACGCACTTCACGCCGAGGCGGAACAACACGCGAAGGCGTGCCGATGGCTCGAGGCAGCGCGGGCATTCGCCCGCTTGGCCGTCGGCTGCCAGCGAGTCGACCACCTCGAGGGGGCACGCTGGGCATGGGATGCTGCTGGCGAGGCGTGGCGTCGGGACGATCAGCCGGTTCCTGCCGCGCGGGCGTTGCGAATGGCCATCGCGCTGGGGGGCGACGACGAGATTGGCGGGGTAGCGCGGGTGAAGTTGGCAGGGGTGTTGGGTGAGATCGGGGAGATTCGTCGGGCGGAGGCGGCATGCCGAAGGGTGCTCCAGGTCGCTTCCTCGCGTCCGATCCGGGGATTGGCACTGGATACGCTGATCAGCATGCTCCAAGCCACTGGACGCAAGGAAGACGCGAGGTCCGCATTGGCGGAGCTGTCGTCGATGAACGAGGGGCAGTTGCCCGTCGCTGCCGCATTTCGACAGGGTCAGCTCCATCGCCTGGACGGCCGGCTCGAGGAGGCCGAGGGGAGCCTCGCGGCGGTGTTCGAGAGGCTGCGCGACCAGCCGGGGGCCCTCGCAGGGTGTGCAGCGGCGCGGGGAGAGTTGGCGGAGGTCGCGCTGTTGAGGGGCAACCACGCGGACGCCATCGCGCTGTTCGGGGAGGCGTCGAAGGGGCAGCGTTCCTCCGGGCGGGTTTCCCTGGGCCTGCGGGCACAGGCAGGTCGCATACGGGCCATGGTCGAGGCGGGGATACAGCCGATGCCAGGGTTGCTGGACGAGGGGATTGCCCTTGCGCAGACCCGCGGGATGGCGGTCCTGGAGGTCGACCTCCGTATCGCGCGTGGCATGGAGCGGTGCAGCTCGGATGCCGCTGGGGCGGCACAGGATCTCGACCGTGCGGCGGGTGAGGCCGATCGACTCGGGCTGGTGATTCGGGCTGGACGGGCTCGGCTGGAGCGTGCCACCCGGCTACCGGCCGCCCGCGAACTCCGCTTGGAGTTGCTGCAGCGGGCAAGGGAACAACTCGCCGGAGCGGCGCCTTGGGAGGCTCGGGCGCTGCTGGGCACCGCGCGGGCCATTGCGGACCTGGAAGCGGAGTTGGCACGCCAATATGCGGTGACGGCCACGGCACGGTTCGCCACCATGGGGATGGAGGGGGACCGCCAAGCCGCCCAGGCGTTATTGGTCGACCTCGCCTAGCGCAATAGGATGATTCCCGCCATCGGGGGCGCCATGGATTTCAGCGATCTCGGTCACCTTCACGTGAGCCTCGAACAAGACAGCCAAGTAGCCGTGTTGCGACTGGAGCACGGCAAGGCCAACGAGATGGGTCGCGACCAGGTTCAGGAGCTCTTGATCCTGGCGCGCATACTCAGGGAACCGGGAGGCCCGCGGGCGTTGATCACCTACTCGGAACGCACGACCCGCAGTGGGACGCCCATCTTCATCGCCGGTGCAAACGTGAGGGAACGTCAGGGGTGGTCCGACGATACCGTCAAGGAGCACGTGCGTTGGCAGCGCCGGGTGGTCTCGGAGCTTCGCCGGGCCCCGGTGTTCCACGTCGTGGTGATCAGCGGCGCCGCACTGGGGTGGGGCACCGAGTTCGTATTGGCCTGCGACTACCGCATCGCTTGCGACAACGCCACCTTCGGTCTTCCCGAGACCAGCCTGGGGATCATCCCCGGAGCGGGAGGAACCAGCGAGCTTTGGGCGCACATTGGGGTCCCACAGGCGTTACGGCTGGGCATGACCGGCGAGCGCATCAACGCCGATGAGGCGTATCGGATCGGGCTGGTCCAGGAACGGGTTGGTGACCTCGGCACGGGCGTGAAGCGCGCTCGAGCCCTGGCGGCGCAGGTGGCACGGCGATCGCCGAC
This sequence comes from Deltaproteobacteria bacterium, assembly GCA_019307545.1. Taxonomy (GTDB): domain Bacteria; phylum Myxococcota_A; class UBA796; order UBA796; genus JAFDJI01. The sequence goes on from JAFDJI010000409.1 coordinate 2,134, forward strand.
GGCGGTGGCGGCCTTCAAGCTCGGCGTCCTCTCGAGCACCGGCGTGGCCCCCGAGCTGAGGGAAGAGGAGGAGGCGCGTGCCTACGAGCACTGCGTCGACTGCGGCGAGGCGGCCATTGGCCGGGAGCACTTCGATGCCCTGGTCAGGGGGGGCATGGCCCCATGGGGCATCCGGGTGCTTTGGCGCCCACTCACCTAGGAGGCAGCGATGCCGACTCGACAGGAGATGTGGAACCGGCTCGGCGACCCGGTGGATTTGCTCGTAATTGGAGGCGGGATCACGGGAGCCGGCATTGCCCGCGATGCGGGTCGCCGGGGCCTGAAGGTGGCGCTGGTGGAGATGCAGGACCTGGCCTACGGGACCAGTTCTCGCTCCTCCAAGCTGGTTCATGGGGGCCTTCGCTACCTGGAGCACTACGAGTTCAGCCTCGTCTTCGAGTCCGTCAGCGAGCGGCGCATCCTCATGGACATCGCGCCACACCTTGTGAACCCCCTGGGCTTTCTATTTCCCGTGTTCAAGGGTTCGAAGCGGAAGCTGTGGCTCGTGGAAACCGGGATGTGGCTCTACGACGGGCTCTCGCTCTTCCGTACGCCCAAGTTGCACCGCACCCTCGATCCCGCCCAGGTCGGCGAGGAGGAGCCGGCGCTGACGACCGAAGGCCTGTCTGGGGCTCCGCTGTACTACGACTGCTACACCGACGACGCCCGACTCACCCTCGAGACGGCACTCGACGCGGCTGCGGTGGGCGCGACGGTCGCCACCTGGGCCAAGGTGGTGTCATTCGTGAAGGAGACCACCGGCCGGGTTGTCGGCGCGGTGGTGGAAGACGGGCTCACGGGGGAGTTGAAGGAGGTCCGCGCGCCCGCGGTGATCAACGCCACCGGTCCGTGGACCGACCGCACCATCTCCATGAGCAAGCCGCTGTCGACCGGCTCGCTGCTGCGCCCCACCAAGGGTGTCCACATCGTAGTGGAGCGCGACAAACTGCCCGTGAACAACGCCGTGGTGTGCTTCCATCCCACGGACGATCGGCCCCTGTTTGCGATTCCGTGGGAGGAGTGCACCTACATCGGCACCACCGATACCGACTTCGACGATGAGCCGGGTACCGAGGCGGCCACCCTCGAGGACGTCGACTACCTGATCGCGGCGGCGGCGAGGTATTTCCCGGACCACCCCATCCACCATGACGATGTCCTGTCCACCTGGGCGGGCCTGCGGCCCCTGATGAAGCCGCCCTCGGTGGAAAGTGACATCGAGGAGTCCTCGGTGAGCCGGGAGCACCAGATCATCGTGGGCCGGGACGGCCTGATCACCATTGCCGGCGGGAAGCTCACCACCTATCGGCGCATGGCGGCGGAGACAGTGGACACCGCAGTGAAGCTGCTCCGCCTGTCCGACCAGTTGCCGGGCGGGGTCACCGAGCCCAACACCGATCGCGAGCCGCTTCCGGGGGCGGTGGGGTGGCCGGACGACGACGATCACGAGGCGGTTGCGGCCCAGGTTCACAAGGCGGGCGGTGGCCGGATCGACATCAACACCGCACGCCTCCTGGCCAACACCTACGGCATGCTCTCCATCGATATTGCGCGGATGACCGCGAAGGATCCGGAGCTGGCCGTGCCTCTGGTCGAGGGGCGCCCAGAGGTCCTCGCCCAGGTGGACTGGGCGGTCCGCGAGGAGCTGGCGGCCACCGTCTCCGATGTGCTTCACCGGCGCACCCAGGTCTACTTCAAGGATCCCGGGCAGGGGATGGACGCCGCGGAACAGGTTGCGGCCAGGATGGCGACGCTGATCGGGTGGACCGAGGCCCAGAAAGCGCACTCCCTCCAAGACTATCGGGACGACGTCTCCCTCTCCTGCCGCTGGCGGGAGGAGCTGAAGTGACGATCAGGGCCAGAACACCGCTTCGATGCCAAAAATGGGCAGGAAGGGGAGGCCGAAGCCGTAGGCGATGATGGTCTCGTCGATGCCATTGATCGCGGGTTCCGGTACCCGACGGCCATAGACGTTCTGCATGTCGAGGGTCGCGTCCAGGCGCCACGCCTTCCAGGTGAACTGCTTGGCCACCCGGATATCCAGGGCGTGGTAGGGCGCTGTCCGGTCGCCACGGGTGACCTCCACCTCGACTTCTTGCTGAGTGAGGATGTCGAAGGCCAGGGTGCCCTCCCCGACCGGGAAGCCCGAGGAGATGCGCCAGCGCGCAGCGAGCGACCAATCGCCTGGTAGCCGGTGCATCGCCACGGCGTTCACCCGATGGGGTTGGTCGTACAGGGTTGGCCCGAACCAATCGCCCGGCTCTTCGCGAATCCGGGAGAACTGGCCCAGTGACCCGTCTGCCTCGACACCGGTCAGGTTCTCTGTCTGCCGGGCCCAGGCGTCGAGATCCACCGCCAACGGGCCGCTTGCCCAGCGCAGGCCGGCCGTCGCTCCCGTGGAATGCTCCAGTTGGAGGTAGGGTCCGTCGGGAAAGCCCACCAGGTACACAGACGGGGGTGGTTGGTGAAGGCGGCTCCCCTCCGCCACGAGGGCCCATTTCGGCGAGACCTGCCAGCGCAGATCGCCCCGGGGCGAAAACCCGACGCGTGGGATCTGTCCGGACACCAGGAGCGTGTCGAGGCGCAGCCCCAGGCGCGCGCGGACCCGGTCCCCGAAGGCGACCTCGGCGTAGGGGTCGACATGCCCGAAGGGTGCACTCCGCCGGTCGGAATCCCGCTCGATGCGGTAGTCGTGTCGCTCTGCTTCCACACCGGCCAAGAGGCGTGTCCGCGGCCACGGTTCGGAGTCCAACTCCAGACGTAGCCCAGGGAAGAGGTCGACAATGTGCTCCCGGCGGAGCGGTGCCTGCACGTCCTGGGTGTGGAACACCATCCAGGGCAGCACCGACCAGTGCCCCACCGCGGTCTCCCCTTCCACCCGCCCCTGGATCTGGAGGGCGCGCTGGGTGAACACCGCGGTGTCCCCGCCCGCCACCGGCGCGTCGGCGGAGTCGGAGATCCCCGCCGCGAGCAGCCCATAGTGGGGGGTGTCCACCCGAACCTGTGCATCCCAGAACCGCGGCGCGATCCGAGACTCCTCCTCCCCGATCGCCGCCGCGAGTACCGCGTCCAGGTACGATCTGCGCACCGAGGCCGCAAGACCGGCCTTCTCGCCGAGCGGGAACTCCGCGAAAGCGTGCGCCCAGGCCGTGTTCACTCCCGCCATCGCACGGGCGTCGCCCGCCATTCGCCTCGACTCCAGCGCGGCGGCTCCGGAGATGGCTCGGCTGTTCCGAGCTGGCGGTGCGCCAGGGTAGAAGTGGAGGGCCTCGATCATCTCCGGGTGCAACACCGAGGTGAAGCCACCCAGGTGGTACAGGAGCGGGATGCGTACGCCGTCCAAGAAGAGGCCGGTGTCATCGGGGTTGCCGCCCCGCACCAATAGCCAACCGGTATCCAGGGGGGTGCGGGACACCGCGGGGACGTTCTGCAGCGCGCGGACCGGGTCGCCCATCGCTCCTGGTGAGGCGGCGATGTCCTCATGGGTGAGCGTACGTCGGAGCGCGGGCCCCCTGGTACGGCGGTAGACCCCCACTGCCTCGTGAGTCCATGCCTCCTCCAGCACCCAGAGGTCGAGGTCGATCTGTTCACCTGGTTCCAGGGACACCAGGGTATCGGGGAGCCGGATGGTGGGATCCGGGATGCGGATCGCGTGGTCACCCGGAGCCACATTTCGAAGCTGGAACCGGCCATCTGCGTCGGTGGTGGTGGCCCGGTCGCCAACCACAAGGACGACATTGGACACCGGGTGGCGATCTCCCCGGCGCCGCACCACCCCGGTGACGTTCACCGGAGGCTCTGGGAACTCCCAGGTCATCGGGATCTGGACCGGTACCGGCGTTCCGCCCTCGGTGGCCGGGGTGAATCGTGACTGCCAGGCTGCCTCGAGCACCAGTCCGGCGAAGGGCTCCTCCCCGGACAAGACCTGGACACGGGTGGGGAGGCCAGCTTCGTCCAGGATCAACTCCACCACGACGTTCTGGGCGCCCCGGTCGATCCCCAGTGGGTAGGGGACCTCTGGAAACACCTGGACTTGGGGCGGGATCAGTGTCGGTCCAGGCACTTGCGGAGGCTCGACGGTGGGTTCGTCGGCGCGCGCCGGCGAGGCGGAGCCCAGGATCGCGAAGAGGGCCCAGACCACCGCGGCAAGGGCGGTGGAGAGGGCGGGAGGCAGCATCATCACACCTCTTGCGGCTGGGCATGATAACGGGTGTGGGGTTGCTGGGAGCCAGGGTACAGGGCTCCACCTGCCATTGAGACGGTACATGCCGTCGCTTGGAGAAGGCGCTTGAAAGACGCGAACCACCCTGTCGGGGGCCCCGCTTGTTCCTGATCGCCCTTGCGGTGGGGCTCGTGATGCTCGTCGCGGGTGCGGACCTGATCGTGCGCGGCGGGGGACAACTGGCGCTCGCTCTCCGGGTTCCCGCCCTCATCGTAGGGCTGACCATCGTCGCCTTCGGCACGTCCGCACCGGAGTTGGCGGTGAGCATGACGGCGGCCCACCGCGCCAGCACGGAGATGGCGCTTGCCAACGTCACCGGTTCGAACATCGCCAATATCGTGCTGGTGCTGGGACTGGCGGCGGTGGTAGCTCCGCTCCAGATGGACCGGAGCCTGATCCGGCGAGAGGTCCCGGTGTGTCTCGGCCTGCAGATCCTGGTCCCCCTGATGTGCCTCAACGGGGTGATTGCCCGCTGGGAAGGCGGGGTGCTGCTGGCATTGGGGGTGACCTACAATACCTGGATCGTGTGGGACGCCCTGCGTCGCCGCGCAAAGCTGGCCGAGGGCGAACGACGCCCCGCCAACCACTGGCAGTGGCACTTTCTGCTCCTCCTGGGGGGCATCCTGGTGCTGGTGGCCGGCGCACAGCTCTTCGTGGGTGGCGCGGTCGAGGTGGCAGGGCTGCTGGGGATGAGCGACCGGTACATCGGGCTCACCGTGGTCGCCTTGGGGACCAGCGCCCCCGAGGTAGCGACCTCGATGCTGAGCTCCCACCGTGGTCAGGCAGAGCTCGCGACCGGCAACGTCCTGGGCTCGAACATCCTCAACATCACCATGGTGCTCGCGCTCACTGCCCTGGTCCGTCCCATCGTGATCATGGACCCGTGGTCCCTGGCCGACCTCGTGGTGGCCGTGTTGGTGACCTTGGCCCTCATCCCGATCGTGGTTCGGGACAAGTCCGTGAGCCGGGTGGAGGGCGGTGCCATGGCGCTGGGCTACGTGACCTACCTGGTGCTCATTTCCTGATCGGAGGAGAGTCGTGCCGCGCCATCCTCGAGTCGCTCCCACCATCCGTGCCATGGAGGGACGGGTCTACTCGTCGCTGGCGCGTCGCCTGGCGAAACACTCGGGAGAGGTCTATCCCCTGCACATCGGTGACACCTGGATGGAGCCTCCCGATGGGTGCCGCATGGAGGATCTCTCTGCGGCTGACCACCCGGGGATGCATCGCTACGCGCCGGTCCAGGGGACGCACGGGCTACTGGACACGATCGTGGAGTGGACCGAGGCCCGGAGCGGGGGACGGCTCGAGCGGGAGCAGGTGTTGGTCGCGACCGGTGCGACCGGCGGGTTGGGGGCCGTGGTGGGGGCGTTGCTTGCCCCAGGGGATGAGGTGCTGATCCTGGCACCCTACTGGCCGCTGATCGCGGGCATCGTACGCACCTTCCGTGCCCAGCCGGTTCCAGTGCCCATCCTGCGGCGTTGTACTACAACACCCCCCACAACCCAACTGGCCGGGTGCTGTCCGAGTCCCTGCTCGCCGCGATGGCGGATTTCGCGCGCCGGAACGACCTGTGGGTTGTGTCCGATGACGTGTACGAGCACTACTCCTACGACGCCGTGCACGTTCGTGGGCGGCTCCTGGCACCGGAGCGCACCTTCGCGGCGCACTCCTTCTCCAAGGCCTACGGCATGGCGGGGAACCGGTGCGGATACGTGCTGGGACCCAGCGCGGTGATGCGCGAGCTGCGCAAGGTGAGCACCCACACCTTCTACAGCACTCCCACGGCCTCCCAGATTGCGGCGCAGCGCGCGTTGTTGGGTCCCGGAGATGCCTGGGCCGCCCGGGCCGCCGCGTTGTATGCCGATACCGGGCGGAAGGCAGCGGCACGGCTTGGTCTGCCCCCACCGCAGGGCAGTACGTTCCTGTTTCTGGACGTGGCGGATCGCCTGGACGAACGTGGGTTGCTGGGCTTCCTGGATGACTGCGTGGAGCGGGGCCTGCTGGTGGCCCAGGGAACGAGCTTCGGACCCTACCCTACCCACATCAGGCTGTGCTTCACGTCTGTGGAGCCAGAGCGGGTCCTGCGAGGCGTCGAGGTGCTCGCGGGCATTCTCGGGCGCTAGAGCCGCCGGTGGTCGGCCACCGGTAGCGACCTTCGCACCTCCGCCACCCGGGAGAGGTCGATCTCCGCCATCGCGATCCCTGGGCCATCGGAGCACTGTGCCACCACGCTCCCCCAGGGGTCGATGATCATGGCGTGCCCCCAGCTGTGGCGTAGACCATTGTCGTCGTGCTTGCCGTACTGGGCCGGGGCGAGCACGTAACACTGGTTCTCTATCGCCCGAGCTCGCAAGAGCGGTTCCCAGTGGTCCTTTCCCGTGGTGAGGGTGAATGCGGAGGGAACGGTGAGGATGTTCGCACCCTGGGACACCAACAGCTGGTAGAGCTCCGGGAAGCGCAGGTCGTAGCAGATGGACAGTCCCAGCCGGCCCAAGGCGCAGTCGACGACGACAGGCGTATCGCCTGGCTCGACGGTCGCCGACTCCGCGAAGCACAGCTCTGGAGGCAGGTCCACGTCGAACAAGTGGATCTTTCGATAGGTTCCGAGCAGTTGACCGTCCGGGCCAATGAGCACACTGGTGTTGTAGCAGCGCCTGGGATCGTCGCTGCGCTCGTTGAAGGACCCGAGCAACACATGGATGCCGAGGCCAGCAGCCAACTCCCGGAGACGGCTCACGGTGGGACCGTCCAAGGGCTCGGCGAGGCGGACCTTCTCATCATGGTGGCCCAGGAAATTGGTGTTCTCGGGGGTGGCCACGAGTCGTGCACCGTGCTCGGCCGCCCGTTCGACCAAGCAGCGGGTCATCTCCCAGTTGTCGTCCTGGTTGGAGGTGCAGGTGAGCTGGACGACTGCCGCCAGGAACATGGGCAACCTCGGGGGTGGTTTCGATGGGGAGCTTATCCCGGCGGTGCGACGCGAAGGCAGCTGCTGGCGGTTGCAGCGTTGGGCCTGTCGCCGAATCTCGCGTTACCTCGAACTGATGGTAAAGGTGAGCGAGCCAACGAGTGCAGGCCACGAGCGTTGGTGGAACCGCGCCATGCGGCGCCTCCGCGTGGCCGGACACCCGGTGACCACGCAGCGGGAGGCGGTCGTGCGCTTCCTGGCGAACAACAGCGATCATCCATCGGCGGCAGAGGTGTGGAGGGCCCTTCCGCATGCTTCGCGGTCCACCGTATACAAGACGCTCTCGTTGCTCGTGTCGCTCGGCCTGGCGGACGCGGTGCCCTCGCCGAGCGGCGAGCTGCGATTCGACTGGCGCACCGACGAGCACGATCATTTCTTCTGCACCAGGTGCGGGAAGCTCACCGACCTCGCGCGGGGACGGGTCCAGGTCACGGTGCCGGAAGGGTATGCTGTCGTGCGGCAGCGGGTGGTGGTGGAAGGCTGCTGCCCCGCCTGTGCGGACGTCTAGTCAGAGCGGGCGCGCCGGATCACGCCGTCGACGCGTAGTAGCGCGAAGGCCCCCAGTGCCACTCCGAACCAGAGGGTGGCGATGCGCACCAGGAGCGCTGCGGCCATCGCCTCACCCTCGGTGATCCCCGGGACCAGCATGCGGGCGCCCTCCGCCAGACTGGCATCTGCCAGGCCCATCCCGCCGGGTGATGGAGCCCCGATCACTGTGGCCGACGCGTACAGGAACGTGGCGAGGTCCATGGTCACCGGCTGGGCGAGGCCCCGGAACACCAGCCAGGTCCCCAGGCATTCGGCCCACCATGCCACCAAGGAAACCAACACGGTCAGGGTCAGGGGGAGGGGCGCCAGGCAGGAGCGCATCGCACGGTAGGCCTCCTCCACTCGCTCAGCCAGGCTTCCGAGTACCGGCAACCGCGCGAAGAAGCGGATGAGCCCCAGCGACAGCGGTTCGACGGCGAGGACCGCCAACGCCAATGCGATTACCGCGAAGGTGAAGGCAATGGTGGTCACGCTCTCTGCCCGGTAGGTGGAGACGCCAATCGCGGCCAGGGCCACCACCGCGATCCCGTCGGTGGCGCGTTCCGCGACCAGGACGGGCACCGTGCGCGCCATGGGGGTACCGGTGACGGTGCGCACCAACCACGGCTTCACCAACTCCCCGGCCTTGGCGGGGGTGATCACCATCGCCAAGCCGGAGAGGAACACCCAGGCGTTGGTGCGGTGTGGAATGGTCACCCCCACCCGCCCGAGGAGGTAGCTCCACTTCCAGTACCGCAGCCCGTAGTTCACCAGGGTGGTGAGCAACACCACCGCGTAGAGGGGCCAGCGGAACCCTGCGATGGCGCCTGCGGTAGCCGAGAGCCCGTGCCAGGCCGAGTAGGCGAGATACCCGAGGATCGCCACCACGATGGCCACCGCGATCCACTTCCGGGATCGCTCCAGCGAGTTCTGGCTCGGGTCACCTTCCCCCTGGCTCACGGGCGAAGCTCGAGATGGGTCACGGCGCGTGACGCCTCGTCGAGAACCTGCTTCTGGAGGCGACGGTACATCTCGTGGTTCTCGGTGGCCATACCGGGCCGCGGGACGTCCTGCTCTCGAACCGGGAGCTTGTTGGCGTGGAACTCCGTCTCGGTGCCATCCCTGAAGGTGAACCGCCACCGGTGGCGGCTGGAGACCTCCCAGGTGCGCCCGTCCGTCGTGGTGGCGGTCGAGCGGGTGCGCAACACGCACATGTACATGTACGGGGCGTACCCGGAGTCGTACTGGCAGTCGATCTCATCGGTGCCGCCGTACCGGATGTCGACGGAAGAGATGTCCGACCAGGGCGCGTCGATAATGGTCCCGTTTCCCTCCAGGGTGAGCGACAGCTTCTCCGGCACGTCCACCCACCCCTCTTCGGCGTACCAGTCACGCCCCCGCTCGACCCGCACGACGCGGCCCTGGGTTGTCGTCCCGTCTGCGAGGGTGATGGTAGCGCCGAGGTCGACATTGGAGGTTGGACGGGGCGGCGGGGGTGCCTCGGCGAGCATCGGGCCCTCCTCCGCCGCAAGCGGCGGTCCCGGGGTGGGGCTCGGTGCGGCGGTGGGGGGCGGAGCCTGCTTCCCGCAGGCCACCAGCGCCAGCAGCAGCCAGGAGAGCGTTCGGAGGGACATGGTTTCCTCTCGGCGCCTCACGGCGTCCAACCGATCAGCGTGCCAGCACCACGGGCGGCGACCAACACCCCCGAGACGAGGGCCAGGAAGCCCGCGGCGCGTATTGCATGGGGATTCTGCGGTCTCTTCCTGATTCGAGCGGCGACGAAGGCGAGCGCGGCTCCTATCCCGACC
>JAFDJI010000410.1 GCA_019307545.1 Deltaproteobacteria bacterium
CAGCCCAGCACCTGATCGCCGTCCTCACGGAAGCGCTGGCCGACGCGCCGCTCCGGTTGGCGATCCTCTTCGGGTCTGCCGCCCGCGACGCGCTACGCGTTGACAGCGACATCGACATCGCCATCCTCCCAATCGATGAGATGACCCTCTCCGAAGAGCTTCGGCTCCAGGGCCAGCTCGCCCGTGCCACGGGTCGGGACGTAGACCTCGTCCGGCTGGACCTCGCAGACCCAATCGTGCGGTGGAGGGTGGCGTGCGAAGGCCTCGTGGTTCGCTCCGACCCCGACCACGAGGTTGTCCGGTTCCGTGCACGTGCCGCCCTCGACTACGCGGATCTGGCGCCCTTGTTCGAGGACGCGATGCGGCGCTATCGCCGGCACCTGGTGGAACCGACATGACCGACCCGGCCATCGTGCTCCGCAAGCTCGCGATGCTCGTCGAGCATGTCAAGCGAGCGCGCAGGCGACGACCGGAGCGTTTCCGGGATCTCGCTGCCGATGTGGATCTGCAGGACGCCCTGTCGATGAGCGTGTTGGTCGGAATCCAGGAAGCGGTGGACGTGGCGTTCCATGTCGCGAGCGACGACGGATTCGGTCTCCCGTCCTCCTATGCCGAGGCGTTCGAGCTCCTCGCTCGGCACGGTGTGCTCGAAATGGCGCTCGCCGAGCGTCTGGTGGCTGCCGCCGGCCTGCGGAACCGCCTGGCCCATGGGTACGCGAGCGTGGACCTGGAGCGCTTCTGGCGAGAGCTGCCGTCCGGCCTCGAGGCACTCGATCTCTATGCCGCCGCCATGGCACGCCACGCGGACACCAGCTAGGCGCGGCGGCAAAGCCGGGAGGTGGCGTGGGCAGCCGGTCCAAGATGAGCGTGCGTTGCCGGCACTGCAGGATGCAGATCGCGCGCTGCATCTGTGACCTCGTCCCCACCCTCGACATCGAGACCCGGGTGGTGGTGGTGATGCACAAGCGAGAGTGGGCGAAGACCACCGCAACCGCCCACCTGGCGGCGCTCGCGATCCCAAGCTGCGAGATCCGGCTCCGCGGCCGGGTGGACGAGCCGCTCGCGATCGAGGACCTGCTCGCCGAGGACCGCCAGTCGCTGTTGCTCTACCCCTCCGAGAACGCAACCCCGCTGTGCCGAGCGCTGGTGGAGGCCGACCCGCGCCCGGTGACCCTGGTGGTCCCCGATGGAAGCTGGCGTCAGGCGGCCAAGGCGGCCCGACGCGAGGCCGTTCTCAGCGCCTTGCCCCAGGTGTCACTGCCCGCTGAGGCGCCTTCCCGATATCGCCTTCGCCGGGAGCCCAAGCGAGAAGGCCTGGCCACCTTCGAGGCGATCTCCCGGGCGCTGGGGATCATCGAGGGACCCGAGGTACGGGCACGCCTCGATGCCTTCTTCGAGGCCATGGTCCAGCGCACCCTCGCATCTCGTGGCGCCGCGGGGGTGCGGAACGGCTCCTGACGGTGTAGTCGGGTGGGAGAGGAGGCGCCTCATGTCCTTCCCGATCCCGCAGGGGGCACGCGCGTTGTTGCCCCTGGCCCTCGTCCTCGCCTTCGGCCTCGCCGGGTGCAAGGGTGACGACACCGACGATACCGACGACACCGGCGCCGACGACACCGGCAACATCACCGAGTTGCCCCCAGACCCGACACCCTGGTCGCTTTCCCTCTCCGGAGGGGAGAGCGTGGACCTGTCGTTTTCCGACGGCCAGTGCTGGCAGTTCGACGGCTCGGGGGACTTCCGCCAGCGCTGGCAGGACGACGTCGCGAACTGGGTGCTCACCATCGAGGTGGTCGACGAGTACGAGGGCGATGGCGTCTACGACCAGACCGAGGGCGCCCTGGTGACCCTGTTCCACAACGTCGCCCAAGGTTCCTTCTACCAGACCTCCGCCGGGAGCCATGCGGTGACCGTGGACATGGGCCTCGACGACGAGGAGGTCGCCGCGGGCACCGTGACCATCGCTGGGATGACCGACACGAACACCTCCTGGACGGTGACGCTCAGCCCCGCCACGTTGCCGATCTGGTGCGACACGGTGATCAACTGACGCGGGGGGGCACCTGGCGCTATGCTGGGCGGCCACCGGAGGATTCCATGAAGTCTCGCCGCCCCGGCGCTCTGGTTGTGGCAGCCGCCTGCGCCGTCGCCGCATCGCTGGCGTGCGGCGGATTGAAGAAGGTCGACGAGGAGCGCCTGCTCCTCGAAGCGCTGTGCGGCCCCCTCGAGGCCCCGCGCATCCACTTCGACACCGATGAGTACGAGGGCGGATCCGCCTGCTTCAACCTGGGGCTGTACTGGACCAAGCAGACCGCCGACCACCGCCAGGACATGGCACTGGCGCGGAAGTACTTCAAGCGCGCCTGCGAGTTGGGGTCCGGGGACGGGTGCCACAACCTGGCGGTGCTGGCAGAAAACGAAGAGGGCGGTCCAGCCGACCAGACCCTCGCGACCGAGTACTACCTGAAGGGCTGTGAAGAGGGCTATCCACCGAGCTGCGTGCAAGCCGGCGATGCCCTGCGCGATGGCAAGGGCGTAGGCAAGGACATCCCCAGCGCCGAGAAGCGCTATGGCCAGGGCTGTGAGGGCGACGACGCGCCGGCCTGTGTGGCCCTGGGCAACCTGCTCGACGACGGGGAAGGCATCCCGCAGGACCTCCAGTCCGCCAACCACTACTGGCAGCGGGGCTGCGACCTCGGCTCCGACCCGGGCTGCTACAACGTCGCCGTCAGCAAGAAGAAGGGCCGCGGGATGCCGGCCGACCCTGTGGGGGCGCTCACAGACTACCGAGGCCTCTGCGAGCGGGACTACCCACGTGGGTGCAGCGCCGGGGGAGAGTTGCTGTGGCGCGGGGAGCAGGTCCCAGGCGACGACGCGGCGGCCTTGGAGCTGTTCCGGCGCGGCTGCGAGGCCTCGGAGGCGATCTCCTGCCTGCGCCTGGGCGATGCACACGAGACCGGCAGAAGCGTGCCCGAAGACGCTGAGGCCGCCGCCACCTACCGCAAAAAGGCATGTGAGTATGGCTACAAGCCAGCGTGCGATGGCTGAAGAAGCGCTGCGGGTGTGGGAGGCCACCCCGGCCTGGCCCAACGGGGCGCGGTCGGCCTTCGAGCGACACCGGCTTGTCCTGGAGGACTTCGAAGCCCTGAAGCCCAAGCTGCGCGCCCGCCTCCTGCTGCGGGCGGCCGAGCTGACCTACGGGATGGGTGGGTATGTCGCCTCGGGTCTCCTCCGACCCCAAATAGCGGTGGATGCCCTCGACCCACCGGGGCGCGACCGCCACGCGTTCCTCTCCGCGCGCCTGGCCGCCCGCACCCCGGAGGCCGCCTCCCTCCCCACCCTCGTGGCCGACGGCAGCGCGCTCGAAGAGATGCGCCTGCACACGGTGCGGGCCGAGGCAGCCTTCACCCTGGGCAGGTTCGACGAAGCCGTGGCGGAGTGGGAGAACGTCCTCGAGTCCGACGCCGCCGGGATGGCCGCGGATGAGCAACGGTACGAGGCCCAGGTGGGCCTCGCGCGGCAGCACCTCGCCGTCAACCGGGCCGAGGCCGCACTGGCGCTGCTGGAGGACGCGCGGGCCCTGGCGCTCCAGTACGAGTCACCCCACGACGAGGCCGGAATCCACTTCTGGCTGTACGAGGCGCTGGTACGACTGGGGCGCCAGGCGGACCTGTTCGAGTTGGCGCGGCGGGCGGATGCCCTCCCCCGCGTCGACATCGGGGGCCTCCCCCGACACCTCGTGTTCCACCTGCGCGCCACCGAACGCGCCGCAGCAGAAGACCCCAAGGAGGCCGTCCGCATTTTGGAAGAGGGGATCCGGGAGCTGGATCCGAGCACCGAAGGGCATGGGTGGGGCGCGCTGATAATGGCGAAGGCCACCGTACTCGAGAGTGTCGGCCGCGACTACCAGGTGTTCCGCACTCTGGTGCTGGCCCGGAACCGGCTTCGGCGTAGCGGCGCCGAGGCCGCGGCCGCACTGTTCGACCCGCTGGTAGAAGACTCCCGCGCGCGGGTGGGCCAAGAGCGCTGGGACGCGTTCGTCGACCGTCTCAAGCGGGAGGTGCAGGCGGCCCAACGCTCGTAGGATTGAAGGTGCCGTCGCTGGATACATCGACTAACATCGATTCGTCCCCCTTCTCCTCGTTGGACCCATGTCATCCGTCACTCGCAGCGCGCCGCAAACCGCCGTAGGTCCTCCCCAGACATCCACCCCGACACCGACGTCCACGGGCAACGATGCCCTCGACACCCAGGCCGCCCCGGGCGGCGGCAACCAGGCTGCCCGCGACCGGGCCGGCGGGGGTGGTGGTGGGGATGGAACACCCGGAGGCGGTGGGGGCGGAACCCCACCCGGAGGCGGTGGCGGCGGCGGTGCGCCGGGCACCTTTGGTGCCCCCCCTGGCGGCGGTAGCGAGGTCTCCACCCCCGAGTACTCGGGTGAGGACTCCGT
>JAFDJI010001012.1 GCA_019307545.1 Deltaproteobacteria bacterium
ATGTGCCGGCTTGCACAGTGGGCTCCGCCGTCGGGGGGGTAACTTCGGGCGGGCTCCGCCGTCGGAAGGGCAACTTCGGGCGGGCTCCGCCCTCGGAGGGGGTGGGTGCCGCCGGCTCATCCAGCGCCGGGGTGGGAGTCTGGCGCGGGCTCCGGCGCTGGGTCCCCGTGCCGGTGTCCCCGCTCCCTGTCGTGATAGGGGGGGATCCTGCACGGAGCAGCCAATGGCCGACCGCTACTCGCCGAAGAACGCCATTCGCATGGTCACCGCTGCAAGCCTGTTCGACGGGCATGATGCCTCCATCAACATCATGCGGCGCATCCTCCAGACCGGTGGGGCCGAGGTGATTCACCTCGGGCACAACCGCTCGGCGGAAGAGGTGGTGACCGCCGCGATCCAGGAGGATGCCCAGGCCATCGCGGTGTCCAGCTACCAAGGGGGACACATGGAGTACTTCCGCTTCATGCGGAAGCTGCTCGACGAGCGGGGTGGCGAGCACATCAAGATCTTCGGCGGTGGCGGTGGGGTGATCATCCCGGAGGAGATCCGACTGCTCGAAGCGAGTGGTGTGGAGCGCATCTACTCCCCGGAGGACGGCCGCAGGCTCGGCCTTGTCGGCATGATCGACGACATGATCGAGCGCTCCGACTTCGACCCCTCACGAGTCGCCCCCGCTACCCTGGACGACGTGCGGCAGGGGCAGGCTGGCGCCATCGCCCGCATGATCACCCTCGCCGAGCAGGATCTGGTGCAGGGCGATCGTCTGCCCGCCGAGGTCCGGGACGCCTTGGAGGATGGGATCAGCGAGCTCCACATCCCCGTGATCGGCATCACCGGGACCGGGGGCTCGGGGAAGTCCTCCCTGACCGACGAGCTGCTGCGGCGCTATCTCCTGGACAATCCCGACGACCGCGTGGCGGTGATCTCGGTCGACCCCACCCGCAGGCGTACCGGTGGCGCCCTGCTCGGCGATCGCATCCGGATGAATGCCCTCGACCCGCACCGGGTGTACATGCGGTCGCTCGCGACGCGAGGCCACAAGGGAGAGTTGTCCGGAGCCATCCGCGAGGCAGTCGCGGTATGCAAGGCGGCGGCCTTCGACCTGGTCGTCGTGGAGACCTCCGGCATCGGGCAGGGGGACGCCGACATCATCCGCATCGCGGACATCAGCCTGTACGTGATGACGCCCGAGTATGGCGCGCCCAGCCAGCTCGAGAAGATCGACATGCTGGACTACGCCAACCTGGTGGTGGTGAACAAGTTCGAAAAGCGAGGCGGGCTCGACGCCCTGCGAGACGTCCGCAAGCAGGTGCGGCGCAACCACGAGGTTTGGGACGCCGCCGACGACGACCTCCCGGTATACGGCACCATCGCTTCCCGGTTCGCGGACTATGGCGTCACCGCGCTGTACCGCGCTGTACTTTGCGCTGCTCGACCTGCTGAATACGCAGTTCGAGCGGGATTGGACCAGCCGGCTCGAGCGGCCGGAGGGGCGGCATTCCCCGGCCCGGGGAGCCCTCATCCCCACCGACCGGGACCGATACCTGGGCGAGATTGCCCGCACGGCGCGGGACTACCACGGCTGGGTCGACGATCAGGTGACCGCTGCCCGATCCGCGCAGCGACTCCGGGAGACCCTGGCCGAGGTGGAGGGCACCTCCGCCGAGCCGCTCCTAGCGGCAAGGCTCCTCGCCGCCTCGGAGGCGCTGGACCCGCTTGCGCGCAAGATCCTCTCCGATTGGCCCTCGAAGGTCGCGGCGTACCAGGGCGAGCAGTTCTCGTACCGGGTGCGCGACAAAGAGATCCGTCAGCCCGCGGGGTACGAGAGCCTTGCTCGCCAGCGCATTCCCCGGGTGGCCCTCCCGCGTACCGAGGATGAAGGTGCCATCGTTCGCTATGCCATGGAGGAGAACGTCCCCGGGGAGTTTCCCTACACCGCGGGAGCTTTCCCCCTCAAACGGCCGAACGAGGAGCCCAAGCGGATGTTCGCCGGCGAGGGCGGCCCGGCGAAGACCAACGCGCGGTTCCACTTCCTGTGTCGGGGGGAGGCGGTTCATCGCCTCTCCACCGCCTTCGACTCCGTGACCCTGTATGGAGAGGACCCCGACGAACGGCCCGACATCTACGGCAAGGTCGGTGAGTCGGGGGTGAGCGTGCCCCACCTCGACGACATGAAGAGCCTGTACTCGGACTTCGACCTGTGCGCGCCCACCACCTCGGTGTCGATGACGATCAACGGCCCCGCCCCCCTCCTGCTGGCCATGTTCTTCAACACCGCCATCGACCAGGAGATGGACCAGTTTTCGGAAGACCAGGG
>JAFDJI010000411.1 GCA_019307545.1 Deltaproteobacteria bacterium
GCTCGAGTCCGCGCGGACGCGATCCGCGAGGATGATGAGCGCGGCCTGGGGCATCCCGTGGCTGTTGACCTTTCCCAACCACTCCGAGTCGCCGGGGTCGAGCGAGAGGGCCTTCAGGTAGTAGTGAATCGCCAGGTCGGTCTCGCCCTCCTCGGCGGCGAGGTCGCCGATGTCTCCCCAGACCTCGTCGTTTGCCGGGTCCTTGTGGGCCTTGCGCTCCAGTCGGGTGGCGAGCCGGGAGCTTCCATCGGGCAGGTTCCACTGCCAGATGTCCTCCAGGGAGCCCTCGACGACCGCAAATGGATCCGCGCCGGAGCCGGTCACCGTGGGGCGCTCGGCGGTGATGGTGGCGGCGGGAGGGCCACCGGGCTGCCGGGCGAGCCAGGCGCGTGCTTCGGCCGCTTCGGGCACCCACACCGGCTCGGTGTAGTCGTCGATGGTGATGGTCGCGGAGCCGAAGCTGTCCACGTACGCCTCGGCCGCCATGACGGCCTCGGGGCCGCCCAGTTCCAGCAACTCGGTGGTCGGCTGCCAAGCGGCGGTGGCCTCTGCGAGAAGCTTGGTGCGGGCTGCGTCGACGCGGCGGGTGCGCTCGGCCATCACCTCCTCGGTGAGGGTGCGCATGCGCGCCTCGGCCGCCTCGCGCTCCTGCTTGATGCGCTGTAGCTCCTCCAGCCGGGCGAGGTAGTCGTCGCTTCCCGCGCTGATGACGGCCTCGCCCGCCCCCGGCTTGGGGGTCGAGGGTTCGCGCGCGGCAAGCATCAGCTCGGCGAGGTCCGGACCCGCCTCCAGCGTCGCGCCCCGGGTCAGGGTGCGTGCCATGAGGTCGTCCCGATCATCCAGGGTGGGAAGCTGCTCGCCCCCGCCGAGGGTTCGGACGGCGCCGAGGGTGTACTGCTGGGCCTCGGCGAGGGTGACCTCTCCATCGGGCTCGCCGGTGATCTCTCCGTCGGCCCATCCTCGGAGCGCGCCGACGACGAAGTAGGTGAACAGACCGTGCTGTGCCGCCGAGAACGGTCCGCTGACCTCGTCCTCACTGGTGGCGGTCCAGTGGGTCACCTTGGCGCGCGGGGCGCTCGCGTAGGCCGGAACCGCCAGGCGTTTGCCTTCCAGGAGCGGCTTTCCGTCGCGGCCGGTCCCCGCGTAGCAGGCATCGACCACGGCTACGACGTGCTCCGCGGCGGAACCCTCGACCAGCTGGTCGATCTCGTCGAGTTGGACGGTGTACGCTGCCTCGTCGAGCGAGCCCACCTTTCCCTGCACGTCGACGCCCAGGATCATGCGCTTTCCGGTCTCCGGGTGCGCCGCCCCGTGTCCGGCGAAGTACACCCAGAGGATGCCGCCGTCGCCGACCTGCTCGGCCGCCTCACCGACCGCCTTCCGGATCTCCTTCGCGGTTGGGTCGTTGGTCAGGAGCGATACCCGCGTCGCGGGCACGCCGCGGGTGTAGACCAGGTAGGTGTAGAACGCCTCGGCGTCGCGCATCGCGTACGGCACCGCGGGTAGGAATGCGTAGTTCTCGATGCCCACGACGACCGCGGCGTCGGAAGAGGTCTGCTCCCCCGTGCGCAGGCGCTCCATGATGCTTGGCGGATCTGCTACGGAGGTCAGGGGTACGGCGAGGGCGGCGAGGGCGGCGAACAGCGGGCCACAGCGTTTCATGGCGGAACTCTCTGGACGGACAAGGCGCCCTAACGTGTTGGTCGGCAAACGAACCATGGCAGCGTTACAATCGCAGCCGTCCCGCGAAGGAGGAGATGCCGTGACCCGTCCACTCGCCCTGGTCTGCCTCGGAAGCCTGCTCTCGACGATGGCCCTCGCCGGGCCCCTCGAAGAGAAGCTGGCCAACCTCGCCAACCAGCCCGACGTGGTCTTGATGCCGCCCGTCGGCGAGCCCAGTCCCCCTCCGGGGACCTTCGTCATCCGATACCAGGCACCCGAGGGGGAGGAGCCCGATCCGCGGCGGGAGGGCACCTATGAGCTGGCGCCCAGCTCCTGCAGCGAAACACTGGTGTTCAAGAAGGTGGCGGCAGCCGAGACCCGCAGCGAGCTTTGGATGGTCGAGACCGGCATCGGGCTCTCCATCGGCCTGCAAGCGATTCAGATCGGTGGCGGCTACGGCCGCAAGGTGATGGCCGGGCTCGACTACACCGTGACCAAGAAGCTCATCCTGGACACGGGGTTCGCGGAGCTCGAGGAATGTTGCCTGCGCACGCCGGAGGCGTGTACGGATCGCTACATCAGCGAGTTCTGGCTCGGCACCGGCCGGATCAGCCGCCTGGCCAGCTCCGGTGCCAACCTCAAGGCGAGCATCAAGAAGCTCGAGAAGGTCGGGTCCCTGGACTTCGGAACCCAGAAGGGGTGGAGCCAGGCGAGCGAGTGGAACGATCCGATGTACTTCGCGTACCGGGCGGTCACCTTCCAGAAGCCGAGCTGCCAGTCCTACATGAACAACCTGCCCGAGGTGGAGGGCCAGGTGCTGTTCACCGGCGTTTCCGCGCGTAGCGAGTCCGAGCAGAAGGCGCGTCGCGACGCGCGGGACGATGCCCGCATGCAGGTCGCCGAGTACCTCGGCACCCACTACGAGCTTGTCGGCGATGAGGCGCTCGCCCAGGCCGTGGCGATCATGTCCGGGGTGAAGGATTCCCTGGTGTGCCTCGATGACGTCGCAGAGACCCCCGACGGGCCCTCCTACCTGGCGCGGGTGCGGATGTACGTCGCCACCGAAGAGTTGGACGCCGGGCGTCTCCAGACGGAATCGTTGACCAAGTGAGCCTCCTGCCGGCCCGCATCGCCCTCTTGGCGGCCCTGCTCGGCCTCGGCCTGGACGCGTCGGCCGCGAAGCCGAAGCGGGGCGAGGACAATGTCGGCATCGACCTCGAGGAGGCCTGCCCGACGACCCCACCCGAGGGGTTCCGGACCTGGGTCGGCAATGCTTCGGGGCCCGACAAGGGGGCCGCTCTGAAGTCCGCGCGCGAAGACGCGCTTGCCAAGGCGACGGAGGCGGCCTGCGCGGGCTTCGGTTCCCTGCGGTGTGCGGCCATTCGCCGCAACATGAGCGACTGGAAGAACGGGCACTGGGACCCGGAGACCGGCGCGGCCTGCGCCGCCGTGGCCCTGAAGAAGACCTGGTTGGATAGCCTGGAGCGGGACATCGAGGAGTTCGCGCGCAACGTCGACCAACTCGCGGTGTCCGTGGTCCCCCACCTGGGCGAGGCTCCCTTGCAGCTCGAGGCCCCGGTGTGGAACAGCGGCTGCGCGGCCGGCGAAGTGGGCGCCGCGCTCTCCGAGACCCTGCGAAACGCGCTCGCGTACCCCGGGAGCGTGCGCCTGGTCCCCGACGGCGCCACCGATCCCGGTGCCGCGGTGTTGCAGCTCAAGCTCACCCCGAGCGCCGACAAGGTCATCCTGAGCGCCAGCATCCAGCCACCCGGCGAGACGGCGCTGGTGCCGCTCGGGGGGTTCTCCTTCCCCTTGGACGTGTTCGAGGTCGACGCCGACGAGGAGGGCACCTGTCGCAGTGATCAGGCGCTCGGCCTTGTAGACGGCGCCCGGGTGGGGGCGGACGGTCGTCGGGTGTGGATCGCGATAACATCCGACCGCGGCTTGTTCTGCGAGGGCGAGCAGCTGGAGCCGATCGTCATGGTCAGCCAGCCGTCCCGGCTGCGGGTGTACTCGGTCGCCCACGATGGCGACGCGTACCTGATCTGGCCGCCCCCGGGACACCCCGACCGGGTGGACGGCCGTGTTTCCCTGGGCAAGGTCGACCTGGTGGCACTCCCCGAGGAGGGCGACGAGCGCCTGCTCGCGGTGGCCGCGCCCGCCGAGGGCAACCTGGGGATGACCGATGCCTGGGAAGGCTTCTGCCGGGTACCGGGCGTGTTCTCCGAGGCCCTGTACCCGAGCGGAGCGGCCGTAGGCACGAGGACCTTCACGGTGCTTCCGCCGGGGAGCGGCGAATGTGCTGCGGGCACCCCCCAGGGCGAGAGCATCAAGACGGCGTTGGCCGGGGCGCCCATGTGCGATCAGCGCTGAGACCGTACCCGGCAGCCGACTCGCGAGGTCGCCGGGGCCCACCTCGATGAGCCGGGCCGAAGCTATGTTTTCGGGGGCGGAGCCGGGCCGAAGCTACCCTTTTTGGGCGGAGCCGAGCCGAAGTTACCTTCACTTGGGCGGAGCCGGGCCGAAGTTACCTTTGTGGGGGCGGAGCCGGGCCGAAGTTACCTTTGTGGGGGCGGAGCCGGGCCGAAGTTACCCAAGAGGTAACTTCGAGGGGGCTCTGCCGGTCGGGAGGTAACTTCGAGGGGGCTCCGCCGGCCGGGAGGTAACTTCGAGGGGGTATGGACCGGGTACATGGGTGACAAAACAGCCCGGGGACATGGGTCACAAATGGACCGGGGACATAGGTCACACCTCCTCATGGAGGTGGAAGTGCC
>JAFDJI010001013.1 GCA_019307545.1 Deltaproteobacteria bacterium
CGGGGTGGGTTGCACGATCGACTCCTGCAACGAGGGGACCGACGCGTGTGAGAACGCGCCGGATGACACCGCCTGCTGGAATGGCCTCTTCTGCGACGGCCTCGAGACCTGCGACACGGTCCTCGACTGCCAGTTGGCCAGCGATCCGTGTCCGGTCATTCTCTGTGACGAGGCCAACGACATCTGCGACAACTGCAGCACCAGCCCGCAATGCGACGATGGCCTGTTCTGCAACGGATCGGAGGCCTGCGTCGACACCGCGTGCGTGCGGACGCCGCTCGACTGCGACGACGGAGTGGGCTGCACCGTGGACTCGTGCAACGAGGGAACGGACGCTTGCGAGAACGCCGCCGATCACGGCTCCTGTGACAATGCGGTCTTCTGCGATGGCTTCGAGTTCTGCGACCTGGTGCTCGACTGCCAGACCGGGACGGCGCCGGACTGCGACGACGGCGTCGGCTGCACCGTCGACTCCTGCAACGGCGTGTCGGATGCCTGCGAGAGCGTCCCCGATAACGCGCTCTGCGACAACCTCCTGTTCTGTGACGGACTCGAGACCTGCGATGCCGCGCTCGATTGCCAGGAGGGCGCCGATCCCTGCATCGGTCTCTTCTGCGACGATGTCGGCGACGTCTGCGTGCCTCCGCCCCCCGCTCCGGTCATCCTGAACGAGTACAACGCGGTTTCGGAAACCGAATTTCTGAAGAACGCCGGGACGGACAGCTTCTGGGGAACGGTCCAGGGCAACGGCGGGGACTGGTTCGAGCTGGTGGTGACGACCGATCACCAGGACCTGCGGGGCTGGGAACTCGTCACCGAGAACGCTGGTTCCGCGCCGGAGATCCTCACGTTGAGCAGCGACTTGCTGTGGGCGGACGTCCGCTCTGGCACCATCATCACGGTCTCGGAGGATCTCGCGGACGACGTCAGCTTCGACGCTGCCGGAGGCGACTGGTGGATCAACGTGCAGGCCGCCGATGGAGCCTCCGGCACCTACATCACGGCCAGCGACTTCCCGGTCTCGAACAGCGACTGGCAGCTCAGCATCCGCGACTCCGGCAGCGCTGTGGTCTTCGGTCCCGCGGGGGAGGGGATCTACCCGGAGAGCGGCGTCGGCAGCGACGAGGTGTTCAAGCTCGAACAGGCTCCGAGCCAGGACGTTACCCCGCTCTCCAACTACAACGATGGGACGTCCAGCACTTTCGGCGCGCCGAACGCCTGGAGCGGCGGTTCCAGCGTGCAGGACTTCAGGGCCATCCGAGAGTGCTTCGGCGCCGCCGACTGCGACGACGGGCTCTTTTGCACCGGCGTCGATACCTGTGTGTCTGGCGCCTGCGTATTCGGCGCACCCGTTGACTGCTCGGACGGCGTGGGCTGCACGGACGACTCGTGCAACGAGGGTACGGATACTGCGATGGTGTCGAGACCTGCGACGCGTTGCTCGACTGCCAGGCCGGGACGACGGTGGACTGCTCGGACGGCGTGGGCTGCACGGACGACTCGTGCAACGAGGGTACAGATAGCTGCGACAACGTGATCAACGATGGTTCGTGCGACAACACCCTCTACTGTGATGGTGTGGAGACCTGTGACGTGCTGCTCGACTGCCAGTCCGGGACGGCGGTGGACTGCTCGGACGGCGTGGGTTGCACGGACGACACGTGCAACGAGGGTACAGATAGCTGCGACAACGACCCCAGCGACGGCCTGTGCGACGACTCGGACGTCTGCACGGGCATCGAGACTTGCGATGTGCTGCTCGACTGCCAGGCGGGCACGTCGCTGAATCCCGATGACGGGGTCAGCTGCACGCTCGACATCTGCGATCCGTCCACCGGCGTCGCCAACATCCCGACCGATAGTCTGTGCGACGACATGGACATCTGTACCGGTACCGAGACATGCGACCCGCTGCTCGACTGCCAGCCCGGCACACCGCTCGTCTGTGACGACGGGCTCTACTGCAATGGGAATGAGGCCTGCCATTTCGTGCTCGGCTGCTATACCAGGAGCATTACATGCGGACCTGTGAGCTGCGATGAAGAGCTC
>JAFDJI010000052.1 GCA_019307545.1 Deltaproteobacteria bacterium
GCTGCGCTGCCAGGTGGTGTCCACCGAGAGCGTCGGGTCGAAGATGCCTCGCGCGGACATCAGCGAAGCCTCCGCCTGCTCGACCTCGAACTGGGATCGCATCAGCGAGGGGTTTGCCGCTTCGGTGGCGTCCAGGGCTTCGGCAAAGGAGATCATCCGCTGCGCACGGGCCGGACCCGACCCCAACAGGCCCACCGAAAACAGCAGCAGGGCAATCACACGTTTCATGGAACCTCTTTGACGACCTCGGCGGCCCGGCGCTCCGGGCGCATCCGAATGTATGCGAGCCAGCGGCGCGCCCCCACCCGCAGGTCGTCCAGAATCGTGTACAGGAAGGGCACGAACAACAGGGTCAGCACGGTACCCGCGGCCATACCGCTCATCACCGTCCGCCCGAGGGGCGCATAGGGGATGCCGATGAAGCTGCTGGACCCCACCGCCATCGGGATCAGACCGCAGATCGTGGTGAGCGCGGTCATCAGGATGGGGCGGATGCGCCGGCGACCCGCGGTGACCAGGGCCTCGGTGCGCGGCATCCCCTCGGCGCGAAGCTGGGTCACCAGGTCGAGGAGCACGATGCCGTTGTTGACCACCACGCCAACCAGGATGACCAGCCCGACGCCAGCCATGATGTCCATGGTGGTGCCGGTGATGTACAACCCCCACCACGCCCCGAACATCGCCATTGGCACCGTGGTGATGATGCACAGCGGTAGCACGAAGCTCTCGAACAGCACGCCCATGAGCAGGAACACGAAGGTGATGGACAGCACCAGGGCGAGCAACTCGGCCTCGCTGTCCTCCTCGTACTCGCGGGCCCGATCCCCCTGATCGAGGCTGTAGCCGCGTGGAAACACCATGTCGGCGGTGGCAGCCTCGATCAGCGCTACGCCCCGCATCACCGAGACGTCCTTTGCGAGGTCCACGGTCACCTCGACCGCTGTTCGCCGGTCTTGGCGACGGATGGCCCCCGGTCCCTTGGAGATGCGGACGTCGGTCACCGCGCGCAGGGGCACGATCTGTCCAGACGTCGGGGACCAGAGGGGGAAGTCGCGCAAGGTGTCGATGTCCTCGCGGTCGGCTTCCTCGAAGCGACTGATGACCTCGACCTCTCGCTCTCCCATGGTCATCTCCGGGAGCCGAGACCCGCGCATGGCGTAGGAGACGGTCTGTCCGACGCTTCGGGCGCTCAGGCCGTACCGCTCGAGTTGCTCCCGATTCACGACGAGGTGGATCTCGTCCGCGCCCTCGATGGACAGGTCCACGTGGGCGCCGAGCACCCCGTCCATGGTCCGCGCCCGGCGGGCCACCTCCCCCGCCAGACCGCGCAGGGTCCCCATGTCCTCCCCATGCAGGGTCACGGCCAGGGTGTTGCCCCCCGTCGCACCCAGATCTTCGTGCCACCCCACCGCGGATTCCACCCCCGGGATGTCGTCGGGAAGCTTCTCCTTGAAGGCCTCGATCACCTTCTCCCGGTCCTTGGAGTTCTCGGGCAACAAGTACACCCACATGCGCCCCTGGAACTCGTTGTCGCGCAGCCGCGTCCGGTACACCCGAACCCCCCACTCCTCCCGGTGGTTGGCCACGAAGTCCTCGAACACCCGGACGATCTGGTCCCGACGGTGGATGTCCGCCTGTCGGGGGACCGAGAACCGGACCATGAAGTCGTTGATGTTCCCATCACCCTCGTCCACGCATTCCACGCTGCGCATGGGGATGATCGCAGTGAGCAGGATCACCGCGAGGAGCGCGAAGGTGGCGTCGGCCCGGTTGTTCAGGATCCAGCTCAGGAACCGGGTGTAGCGGTCGGTGAGCCACGCCAGCCAGCGGGCGTCCGCCTTCACCTGGGCCCGACCGATGTAGCGGGTAGCCAGCGGGGCGAAGATCAGGGCGACCACCAGCGAGGCCGCCAGGGCGAAGATCACCGGGAAGCCCAGCTCTCACATGAAGAAGGAGAAGACCGCGTCATCGCTCATGAGGATGATCGGGAGGAACACCACCATGGTGGTCAAGGTGGACAGGACGATGGCCAGGTTCACCTCCGCGGTCCCTTTCACTGCCGCGGCGCGCGCCCCCGCCCCGTCGGCCCGTCGGCGGTAGACGGTCTCCACCACCACGATGGCGTTGTCCACCACCATGCCCACCGCGAGCATCAAGCCCATCAGGGAGAGGATGTTGAGGGTTCCGCCACGGAAGTAGAGAACCCCCACCGTGATGAGCAGCGAGAACGGGATGCTCGCGGAGATGAGCAGGGTCATCCGCCACTCGCGGAGGAACGCCAGGAGGATGATCACCGCGAAAAAGCCGCCGACGAGGGCAGTCTGGGTCAACGTCCCCATGCTGTCCTCGATGATCTCCCCCTGGCTGAAGAAGATGTGGAACCCGGCCCCCTCCACCCGCTCGTCGCCTTCCAGGGCTTCCAGGGCCTCGGCCACTGCCGCGGAGACCTCCACCGCGTTTGCGGTGGACTCCTTTCGGACGGCCATCGCGGCCCCCACCTGGCCGTCGATGCGGTTGATGTCGTAGGAGACCGCGCTCCGGAAGCGCACGTCGGCAATGTCTCCCAGGGTCAGGCCCTCCTGCACCGGGTAGCGCCGGAGGTCCTCCACCGTTTCCAGCCTCGCCAGGGAGCGCACGTACAGGTCCTGGCCCCGGGTTTGGATGCGGCCGCCGCTCATCTGGAAGTTGTCGCCGAAGAGCCGCCGCTGCAGGCCTCCCAGGTCCACCCCGTGGGCGACCACCTTCTCCCGGTCGTAGTCGATGTACACCGAACGTTCCGGGACACCCCACAAATCGAGCGCGGCCACCCCGGGGATCCGCTCCAGCCGCGGTTGCACCACCCGGGTCATCACGTGGTACGGGTCGGCGACCGTGTCGGGGAAGGTGACCCCGGCCCACACGATGGGCTCGTCGTCCGGGTTGTACTTGAACACCCCGTATCGCTCGATCTCCTCGGGCAGATCGGGCATGGCACGCTCCACCCGGTCCACGACGTCGTTGTAGGCGACATCCATGTCCGCGGCCTGGTGGAACTCGATGGCGAAGGACGCATACCCGGTGGTGGCGTTGCTGCGAACGTGCTTGATGCCGGGCACTGTCCCCAGCTGCGCCTCGATGGGCCGCACCACGTCCCCGTCGGTCTCCGCCGGCGAGCCATCCGGGTAGGGCACCCACACCCAGAGGTGGTTCAACTCGAAGCCCGAGGGCATGAGCTGCACCGGCACCCGGTACCAGGCGATCGCCCCGATCACCAGCAGGGCGATGAACGCCATGAGCACCGTCACCGGGCGATCGTAGGCCTGGGCGGGCAACCACTGCCTGAAGCCGTTCACCTCCGGCTCGGACCGCTTCAAGGAACCACCTCACCGCTGGAGAGGGCCTCCTCCGTGGCGGAGGTGCGGCGCGGTCGCGTCACCGTCTCGTACACCGCCGGGATCACCACCAGGGTGAGCAGGGTGGAGCTGAGCAGCCCCCCGATCACCGTGACGGCCAGCGGCTGCTGCACCTCAGCACCTGCGCCGAACCCGAGCGCCAACGGGAGCAGCCCGAGCACGGTGGTCGCGGTGGTGATGAGGATGGGCCGAAGCCGGAGGCGCGCCCCCGCATAGATGGCATCGATCCGCGCCTTCCCCTCGCCGCGCTGTCGATTGATGGTGTCCACCAACACGATCGCGTTGTTCACCACCACCCCGGCGAGTGACGTAGACCAGGAACACCGCCAGCAGCAGCGCGAACTGCAGCGAGCCCATGGACTTCCGCATCTCGGTGGACTGCCCGGCCACCGTCCAGGTGAGGTCCGGGGGCAGATCCAGGGTGGCGAGGCTCTTCTCGATGCGCTGGGACACCGAGCCGAGATCGAAGCCCTCCAGGTTGGCACTCACCACCACCGCCCGCTGCTGGTCCACCCGACGGATCTCGGAAGGGCCCTCGGCCTCGGTGAGATCGGCGACAGCCACCAGGGGGATCGGGGGGACGAGGGAGGGGTTGATGTTGATCTGCTCCAGGTCGGTCAGGGTGGCGCGGTCTTCTTCCACCAGCTGCACCCGGAGGTCGATCCGGTCCTCGCCTCGGCGGATGCGCGTCGCCTCCACCCCCTGGACCTTGCCCCGCACCCGACGGGCCACTGTCCCCGGATCGAGACCAAAGCGCGCCAACAGGTCCCGGTCATAGCGAACCAGAACCTCCGGGTGCCCTCGGACCAGGCTGGACTGCACATCGGCGACCCCCTCCATCCCACCGAGACGCGCCGCCACCTCGTCGCCGGCAGTCCGCAGCTCGCCGAGGTCCCACCCGAAGACCACGACCTCCACCGGTTGCTCCACGCTGAACAACGCCGGGCGACTCATGTGGATCTCCAGCTCCGGCACCGCGTCGTGCAGCCGGCGGCGGAGGTCCTCGATGACCGCCTCTTCGCGGGAGGCGAGGTCGCCCCCCGGCGCCAGTCGCACCCGCATTCGCGCGGAGTGCGGACCCTCGTCGGCATCGGTATCCGCGCGCCGGTCGGCCCCGACCTTGGTGTAGACCGCCTCCACGTAGGGGTGGCCGGAAACGGCGTCCTCGGCACGCGCCATCACCGCCTGGGTGCGCTGCAGCGGCGTGCCGACCGGGAGCGTCGCCTCCACCACGAATCGACCTTGATGGACCTCCGGGAGCAGCTCCGAGCCGAGCAGGGGCATCAGGTGTAGCGAGACGAGGAACAGAGCGGCGCTGATCAGCAATACCGTCCCCGTCCGCCCCAGCGTCCAGCCGAGCCACACCTGGTAACGCTTCGCGAGGCGACCGTATCTGGACTGGAACCGACCCGCGATCCAGAGCAGCGCGCCTCCGCCGAGGCCGGTCGCAAACCCCATGAGTCGCGCGGCCAGGCGACCAACCACCCCGGAGACCGTCATCCCGACGACCATCACCTCGCGAACGAGAAGATGCCCGGCATACCGAACCGCGAAGTAGCCGACCAAGGGTCTGCGCCACCAGCGCTCCCGCGCCCAGGCCAGGCTGTCCCGGAGCTGGTCGGTGGGCTCGACCACCACCGCTTCCAGGACCGCCCGTCCCGGTGTGGGTTGGGTCAGCGCCCCCATGGTCCCCTCGCGCGCCAGGGCGGCGGTACCCCCGTCCATCTCCAACGCGGCCAGGGTCGGGACCAGGAACAGGGCGACCACCAGCGACGCCATGAGCGAGGCGACCACCGCGATCGACAGGTCTCCGAACAGCTCGCCGGCCACCCCCTCGACGAAGGTGATGGGGAAGAACACCGCCACTGTGGTGAGCGTGGACGCGGTGACCGCGGCCGCCACCGCGGATACGCCGTTTACCGCGGCATCGATGCGAGACTGCCCGTCCTCCCGGTACCGCTGGATGCTCTCCAGCACCACCACCGCGTTGTCGACCAGCATCCCCACGCCCAGTGCCAACCCGCCGAGGGACATGAGGTTGAGGCTCACTCCCCCCAGGTACAGGGGGCCGAACCCACAGACCACCGAAACCGGGATCGCCAGGCCGATGATCGCGGTGGCGCGAAAGTCCCGCAGGAACAGGAACAGGACCATCACCGCGAGCATCCCGCCCAGGATCGCCGCATTGCGGAGGTTGCTGACCGCGGCCTCGATGAACGCCGCCTGATCGTCGAGCACCTCGAGGGCGATGCCCTCCGGCAGCGTCCCGCGCAGTCCGCCCGTCTCCGGAATCGGCACCCCCATGGACTCCATGCGCGCGATCTGCTGCTCGGACAGCTCTTGCCCCCCAAACAGGCGCTCCTTCACCTGGCGTGCCACGTCCACCACGTTGGCGTCCGCCTCCTTGAACACTTCGAGCTCTACGGCCTCCACCCCATCGAGGTGCGAGACCACCTCTCGCTCGCGATGGGACTCGAAGACGTTCGCGACATCGGTGAGCGGCACGGTCACGCCATCGGCACGGCGTATGCGTACCGCACGCAGCTCGTCCACGGTGCGGAACTCGTTCAGGGTGCGCACCAAGAACTCGGTGTCGCCCTCCATGATGGTGCCACCGGCAACGTTGATGTTCTCCGCCGCCAGGGCATCACTGACCTGTTCCAGCCGGATCCCACGCGCGGCGAGCCAGTCCTCGCGGACCTCCACCCGGATCTCTCGCTCGAGGCCGCCGGTCACCCGCACCGCGGCCACGCCGTCCATCGCCTCCAGGTCGCGCTTGATCTCCCGGTCCGCGATCTCGCGCAGGGTGTACAGGCCTTGCTCGGTGTCCACCGGCGGATGCGCCGGGTCGAAGGACACGGCGACCCGGAGGAACGGGTCGAGAGAGGGATCGTAGCGGAGGATGAGCGGGCGATCCGTCTCCTCTGGAAGCCAGGTGGTCTGCAGGTTCTCGCGGATGGTCTGCACCGCCGCGCCCATGTCGGTGCCCCAGTCGAAACCCAGCACCACGTCCGAGCTCCCGGCCCGCGACCGGCTCTCGATGGTCACCAGGCCATCCAGGGTGGCCAGCGCCTCCTCCACCGGCCGGCTCACCTGGGTCTCCACCTCCTGGGGCGCCGCGCCGTCGAAGACCGTGCGCACCGTGATGGTTGGGTACGCGATGTCGGGCATCAACTCGACCGCGAGTCGCTGGTAGGAGACCCAGCCGAACACCAGCGCGGCCACGGAGAACATGACGACGGCCACCGGATGGGTGGCCACCTGACGGAAGATGGCGGCCAGGAGGCCGTTCTTCACCCTTCGCCCTCCGGCCCGCCCTCCTCAGAGCCGGCAGCAGCCTCCGCAGCCGCCTTGCGCGCCTCCGACTCGGCCTTCAGCGCCGGGGTCAACACCGCCGCGCCATCCTTGAGGTTGGACTGTCCGACGACCACCACGTTGTCACCGGGCTGAACCCCCTCCAGGACCTCCACCGACAGAGCGTCCACCAACCCCACGCCGACCACCACCCGCTCTGCGATCCAATCAGACTTCAGCTCCTCCTCCTCCTCGTCCGTGTCCGCAGCCGCACGAGCCCAGGGCCAGCTGAAGTGGAACGCCACCTCTTCCTTCGACGCGTCCTCGTCCTCCTCGTCCTCCTCCGGCTTGGGGATCATCCGGTACACGATGGGGGTCCCATCCTCGTAGATCAGCGCCTTGCGCGGGATGACCACCACCTCCTGGTGGCGATCGACCTCCAGCTCTACCGAGACGTACTGGCCGGGGCGAAGCGACGACTGGTTGGACTCGAGGGCCACGGTGACCCGGAAGGTCCCGGAGGTAGCATCCACCACCGGCGCAACTCGGATCACGACGCCTGGGGTCCACATGTCCTCGTCATAGGCGGATACCAGTCGCGCGGTCTGCCCCACCTGCACCCGGGCGATGTCCCGCTCCGGGAGCGCGGCGACCACGCGCAACCGCTCCAGATCCACCACCTGGAAGGCCCGTCGTCCGCTGGAAGCCAGCTCCCCCACCCGCACGTCCCGGGCCGCGACGACCCCATCGAAGGGCGCAGTGAGGCGGGTGCGTCCGTGGGAGCGAGAGGCCTCCCGGGCGGACGTGCGAGCGGATTCCAGCTGGTAGCGGGTCTCGGTGAGCTCCCGCTCGGAAACCGCGCCCTTCCGGTACAGCCCCTCGAGGCGCGCGTACTCGCCCACCAGCCGCTCCAGGTCGTCCCGGGACCGCTGCGCCCCCGCGTCGAGGGACGCGTTGTCGATCACCGCGAGCAGGTCACCGGCCTGGACGGGATCGCCCTCGTCCCGATGTATGGACACCACCACGCCGGTGGCCTCGGGGTAGAGGTCGGCCTGGGCCTCGCTCTCCACCACCGCGCTGGTCACCAGCAGATCGCTCACCTCGCCCCGATCAACCGAGGCGATCTCCACCACCGACACCGGCTCTGGTGCCTTTTCGGGATCCCCGTCGTCGTGGTTGACCCCGGCCCCCGGCCCCTGGCCGCAACCGAGGAGCAGCGCGAGTATCGATACCCTCATCAACTGCATTACCGCCCTCGCTTCTGTGGGGCGCAACGCGTCCCCGGCGCATTCGTCGCCGCAATGGGGCCGCCGCAGACGCAGCGGAGCGATCCACATACGCCGACCGAGCCAAGACTAATTCGTCCAGGGCACGAGCATGGTGTCAACGCTTGTCACGGGGACCCTGAATGACTTGGATGCACGGGACGAGTCTTGTTGATACCCTCGGCGGGTGCCGATGGGGTCAGGTTGAGCCACCAGGACGCCTCCGAATCCGCAAGACTCCTCCGCCGCCTGGCCCGCGGCCTGGAGAAGCGGGAAGCCCTGCACAGCGGTGCAGCGCGCGAGGGTCTCGATGTCCACCTCGTGAAGCTGGTGGAGACGCTGAAAAGCCAGGTCCAGCAGACCATGGCCCAGGAGGGCGGGGGACGTCCGAGCCGCGGCGCCGCACTCGCCTTCGCGGCGGCCGTCTACAGCCAGCCGCACCTCCCCATCACCCTTCACGACCGTCCCTCGCAGGGCACGCATGACATCAGGCCACCCGCGCTGCCCGATGCCGACCCGCCCCTGGTGTTCAGCCAGGAGACCCTGCGCGAGGTGTTCCACCTCGAGGATTGGGAGTTCGACGAGTTGCGGGAGGAGGTGGACCGAAGGGTAGGACGCCACCTCAAGCAGGAGCGTGCGCTGGAGTGGCTCTGGCACCACTTCAAGGTCGGCCGCTCCGACCCGGAGCGGTTTTTCCGGGTGCTGTTCCCGGCTGCTCCCAGACGTCTACCCGACGACGTCGGCATGATCCGGTACGGCTCGCAGCTCTATGCCCTGGTCGATCAGAACCCGCCCCCGCCCCTGGCCTCCCTCTACCTGGGCTGGCTCGACGTGGACCCCGAAACCACCTACGACCCGCTGGAGACCTTCGGTGGACGCTACGTGGACGGCGGGCTCCGACGGCTTCTGGGGCGCGCGATCGGCGCTTCGGACGCGGAGGTGATCGACCTGCTCGACCGCATGGTCACCATCATCCCCCGCCGGAACTGCGCCGCCTATATCGTCCACGACATGTGGCGGATCACCGGCGCCGCCGCCATGACCGATATCGGGGCCAGCTACGCCAGTGGGGGCTGGCACGCCCGTCCGCTCGCGGCAAACGAGCTGTACGTCAAGGAGTTCTTGGGAATCGCCCCCTCGGGCCGCCTCACCGTCAAGGATGCCCTCCCGACCTTTGACCGCCACGCGACCCACCGCGCCAGCACCATGTTGAACCAGCTCCATGCCGAGATGCTGGCACGGACACTCATCGAGGACCCCAGCACGCCCGCGCACACCACCGCCGAAGACCTGTCGCTGTACGACCTGAAGCGCCACCTGCGCAAGGTGCTTCTCCCGCTGCTCGACTGGGCGCGGGCGGAGGAGACCGTGAACCACGTGGCCAAGGTGTTCAAGGTGCGGGACGACGAGGCGCGCAACACCCTGCTCGCCCTGGCAAAGGCCTGGCAGAGACGCGCAGAGACCTATTGGTGGGGCTCTCCTTCCCGGGAGCAGGCCTTCACGGTCCGTGGCGCGCTCCTCATGCACTTCATCAGCACCCACACCAACCTGCGGCTCACCCTGCGGCGCCGCTCCGGCCCCCGGCGCCGGCACCAAGACCTCCTTCACCTGTTCGCGGCCCACTACTACGCCGAGGCGAGCATCGGTCGCCTGCTGGCCGAAATGAGCGGCCCCGAGCCGAAGACCGACCCTATCGCGCACTGGTTCTGGGTCATGTGGCAGCAACTCATGAACAGGGACGACTCCGACGTGGAGTCCACCTGGTCCGGGCCCACCCCGCTCAGATAGGAGCCAGGCGCGCCGTTGGCACGTCGGAGCCCATCTGGCTACGGGGGCTGGACACCAGGAGTCCCGGTGAACCGCAAGAACCTCATCTTCCTCGCCGTCGTGCTGGTCATCATTGCGATGGACCAATCCACGAAGTGGTGGGTGGAGACCAATCTCGCCTTTCGGACCGATGACCTGGAGATCATCCCGGGGTTCTTCTCCCTCGTGCACGCACAGAATAGGGGCGCCGCGTTGGGCATCCTGCGGAACTTCGAATTCCGCATCTTTCTCTTCATCGGGTTCACCATCGTGGCGGTCGTGATCATCGTAAACATGCAGCGGCAACTGGAGCCCAAGCTGCGGTTCCTGCCCACGGTTCTGGGGTTGATCTGCGGCGGCGCGCTCGGGAACGGGATCGACCGGGTGACCCAGGGTTGGGTGACCGACTTCCTCCGGGTCTACACCGAGCATCCCGGAACCAGTGAGTTCCTCATCAGTTGGTTCGGCACCGCCGAGTACCCGAGCTTCAACGTGGCCGACAGCGCCCTGGTGGTGGGGGTGGGCCTGTTCATCGTCCACTACCTGTTCCTGGATGAGGGCGAGCTGGATTCGAAGAAGCCGAAGGACGTGGCGACCGCCACCCCCGGTCCGGGGGAGGGCCCCACCGACCCGGGCACCGACCACCAGAAGACCGCCTGAAGCGCTTCTCACCGGCATGCACCCCTGGCTGCTCCACACCGACGTCTTTCGCCTCCCGACGTACTTCACCTGCCTGATGATCGGGATGGCGCTCGCCTCGGGCGTGCTCCGTCGCGAGGCCCTGCGGGGCGGGCTCGACCACCGGGAGGTGATGAACGCCGCTCTCCTGGCACTGCCTGCGGCCCTGGCGGGCGCGCGGGTGATGCACGTGTTGGTGGAGGCTCCCGCGTACTACTGGTCCCATCCGCTGCAGGTGCTGTCCCCGATGGGCGGGTGGGTCTTCTACGGGGGTGCCCTGGGCGGCGTCCTCGCGGTCGCCGGATGGGCCCGATGGCGAGGGCTGGACCCCTGGCAGCTGCTGGACGTGTTCTCGGTGGCAACGGCCTTCGGGCTCGTGTTCGGCCGCATCGGCTGCCTGGGTGGTGGATGCTGCTATGGACGCGTCGCCGATTGGCCCTTCGGGGTCGTGGTCCCCTGGGCGGTGCGGTACTACCGGCGAGGCC
Source organism: Deltaproteobacteria bacterium (assembly GCA_019307545.1). Lineage (GTDB taxonomy): Bacteria > Myxococcota_A > UBA796 > UBA796 > JAFDJI01. The sequence goes on from JAFDJI010000052.1 coordinate 10,921, forward strand.
AGATCCCGGAGGATCTGCTCTCCGTCCCCCTTCACCCCACACCCCTGTACGCGGTCGCAATCGCCCTGGCCCTGTTCGTGTTCCTGTCGTTCCTGCGCGGAAGACAGCGGTTCGGGGGGGAGGTGCTGCTCGCATTCCTGGTGCTCTACGGTCTGGGCCGCTCGGCGGCGGAGCTGTTCCGCGCGGACGTGGAGCGGGGATTGTTCTTCGGCGGTCTGGTGAGCACCTCGCAGCTCCTCGGCCTCACCACGGCAGCCGTGGCCGCCGCAACCTGGTGGATCTGGGCACGTAGATGCACCCCATCCTCTTCCACATAGGCGACATCCCCGTCTTCATCTACGGCGTCCAGGGGGCGCTGGGGTTCATCGTGGTGACGTTGCTCATCCTGCGGCGGTCGAGAGCCCTGTTCCTCAACCGGGACAAGGTGGTCGACGTGATCTTCTGGACCTCGATCACGGCGGTGGTGGGAGCCCGAGCGGTGTTCGTGTACCAGAACCTGGACGCCTTGCAGGGGGTGGGGGACTGGGTCAACATCCGCGCCGGCGGCCTGGTGTTCTATGGCGCGCTTCTCACGGGGCTGCCGGTAGGAGCCCTCCTCGTCTGGCGTCACAGGCTCCCGTTCTACGCATTCACCGACGTAGTGGCGACCGCACTGCCCATCAGCCACGCGATCTCCCGGCTGGGCTGCCTCGCGGCAGGGTGCTGCTATGGCACGCCCTCCGTCCTCCCCTGGGCGGTGACCTACAGCCACCCCCTCACCGATGCACCCCACGGCGTGTCCTTGCACCCGACCCAGCTCTACGCGGCCCTGTACCTGTTCGCCATCGGGGCCGCGTGCAACTGGTTCTACAACCGGAAGTCCTTCGATGGGCAGGTGATGTGGCTCTACCTGGTGCTGTACGCAGTGGCGCGGTCCCTGAACGAGGTGGTCCGCGGCGACGTGGAGCGGGGTTGGTTTCTGGAGGACTGGCTCGGGCAGACCCTCACGACCTCCCAGGGCCTCTCGATCCTGCTCGCGTGTGCGGCATTGGGGGTGTTCTGGTGGGGCGCGCGACGGGCAAAGGCTGCGCGCTCCGCGAAGAAATGACCGGATAGACGACCACGCCCGAAGTGGCAATTCGATCAGGCTTGTCTTCACGGGCCCGAAGGACCCGGACCTCCGCCGGCCCCCCCGGACAGGTCCCAGGCTCCCGCGCTGCGCCACCCCGCTCCGGGGCGCCACGATCGGACCTCGGCGCGGTCGTCGCGGAGGTGGACCCGCACCGTCCCATCGTGATCGGTGCGGAACAGGGCCACGCCCAGCATTCGGTAGCGCTCGAGCACCTCCGGATGGGGATGGCCGAAGGGGTTCGCGCGGCCGGCGGAGATCACCCCGATCCTCGGCGCACCAGCCCGAAGCACCGCGTCATGGGAAAGCGCTCGGCTACCGTGGCGGGGCACCAGGAGCACGGCGGGTGGGGAAGCGGGCAACCGGAGGCCCTCCCCCTCCGCCCGCAGATCTCCCGGGAACAGGACCCACGCCCGACCGGTACCCGCGGTGACTGCCAACGAGCCGCCGCACGGTTCGGGCTGGCGGATGATCGGGATGCCCCGGCGCCCGGCGACCTCCTCCAACTCCGGGATCTCCCGACCCGCGGGGAGCCAGAGTTGGTCCACCTCCAGCTCCTCCAAAACGGGGACCAGTCCGCCGGTGTGGTCGATCGCCAGGTCGGTGGCCACCACCACGTCGAGGTCCCGGACCCCCTGGCGCCGCAACCACTTCAGCACCCGTCGCCCCGGCCGACCGCCGTCCACCAGCCATCGGCGCCCATCGGCGTGCTCCACCAGAACCGCCTGCCCCTGCCCCACATCGAGCACGGTGACCACCAGGCCCCGGTGCACCTGCACCCGTAGGCCAAGCGCCACCATCAGCACCCCCATACACAGCCCCGGACGCCGGGGCACGAGCAGCAGGGCGCACAGCAGCAACGCCCCCATCGGCCCCACGGCAGGGGTCCAGGGCGAAACGGCCAGCAACCCCAGCACCGCGCACAGCGTCGAAAACAGCAGGTCGGCCACCCAGAGGGCTGGAACGGCGAGGAACTCGGGGCCGAACCCGGCGACGGCAGCGCAAGGCAGGATGCCCAGGGCCACCGCGGGCATCGCGAACAGGTTGGCCACCGGTGACAAGGGTGCCACCTCCTGGAACCACCACGCCGCGGCCGGCAGGGTGCCCACCGTCGCGCCCACCGTGGCCGCGGCGGTGCCGACAGCCCAGGTCACCGGTCGGGGGGTGTCCGGGGGAAGGTACGCCAGCAACCGTGGGGTCACCTGCACCATCCCGACGATGGCCCCGTAGGAGAGCTGGAAACCAGGGCTGGCGATGGCCGCGGGGTCCACCGCAAGCTGCATTGCGGCCACCACAGCCAGCAGGTGCAACGGGGCCGGCTTGCGACCGAGGACCCGCGCCAAACAGAGCAGCAGCAGCAACCCAGCGGCCCGCTGTGCGCTGTGCGGAGCCCCCACGAACACCGCGTAGCCCACCCCCACGATCGCGCCGACGATCCACGCCGGCGCCTCGGAGAATCCCTCCGGGCGAAGCACGGCCCCCGCTCGGAGCAACACCCGCACCCCCAGCGCCGCGGCAAGCGCCACCAAGCCCACGTGAAACCCCGAGATCGCCAACAGGTGGGCGGTCCCGGTGCGGCGCAGGAGCAGCCAGGTGGCGGGGTCCACCCCGGAACGATCCCCGGTCACCAGCGCGCGGAAGACCCCTCCATGACGCGCTCGAGAGAAGCGATCGGCAGCCCGGGACCGGCCCCCCAACCTCGCCCACCGCGCTGCCCGCACCTCGGTGAAGATACGGCTGCGCGTCGCTCCACGAACCGGGTCGGGCTCTCCCGGCAACACGGATCCGCCCACCGGGCGCGCACGCCCGGTCACCAGCACGGGTGTGCCCGGGGACGGCGCACGACCCGGAAACCGGACCCGCACCCGACCGGAGGTGTCGTGCCACCCCTCTCCGGCCCGGGCCCACCGGGACACGCTCACGTCTGCCGTCGAGCCCACCGAGGCCCCCACGACCACGCCCCCCACCGCGACCGGGCCCCTCAGCTCCGGCCCGCCGGGCATGGCTGCCACGGCCAACACCCCCAGGGCCAGCCCGGCAACGAGGGGCAGAACGGTGCCCGACCGACACGCCGCTCCACAGATCCCCGCGAACACGGCCAACAACAACCACGGCAAGGGTTGGCCCCCCACCCAAGGTGCCAGTGCCACCCCGAGAACCATCCCAACCGAGACCAGGCCCAAGAGACCCATCCGACCCCCAGGCCAGACCCCTTTCAATCTCCGTGCCGACCCTCACGCCCCGTCCCGGATCCCCCTCCAGCCGCATCGACCGGACCGGGGACCGGACCTGGGTGACGGCTGGACGTCCGTCGCCCCGAGCGGCCTCAGGGGATACCCTGCGCACTGTCCCCGGCCCCAAGAGGACCGCCGTCGATCTGTTTCGACACCGGTCGGACCTCCGTCGACAACAGGAGCGCGGAATGCCCAGCCAGACCATCGAGATCCTCTCGGAGCCACGACACGTGTGCAAGGCGTGCGGCGGAAGCTGTCAGGGCAACATCGTGCGGCTCCTGGACGACGCCGAGGAGGCCCGCATTCGCGAGGCTGCCGAGACCTTGGGGGTGGAAGACGCCATCGCGGACGGCCACCTTCGAATGGAGGGTGGCAAGTGTGTCTTCCTCGCGGCGGACAACCTGTGCGATATCCACCGCGCCCTCGGCGCCACCACCAAGCCGGTGGTGTGCCAGCAGTACCCGATGATCGCCGTGCGCGTGGAGGACAAGCTCCGTGTCGGCCTGGACCCGGGCTGCTACACCTCCATCCAGACGTGGCGTGATGGGCCGCTGGTGCCCGAGTCGAAGCTGGTGGCCTCCAAGGTGACGCTGCCGGAAGACCAGTGTCCGGTGGAAGAGGGGTTGCTCGACCTGTGCAGCATCGAGGGGGTGACCGTGGCCCGGGTGGTGACCGCCCTCACCGGAGAACAGCCTCCCGAGGACAGCGCCGGCCTTCCGCCCGCCTTCGCCAAGCGCCTGGTGATCCGACTTCAAGCGGCCGCGCTCCAGCCACTGCTCGATCTACCCGACACCGCGCCCCTGATCCGGCACACCCTCACCCCGGTCGTTTCCGCCATCGCGGAATGGAATCCGGAGGACCCGCCCTCCTGGCCCGCCCTCGGCCCGGAGGAGGAGGCCTATGCCATTGGCGCAATGCGGCGGATGCTCTACCTTCGGCTCGCGCACGGCATCCCGATCGTCACCGGGGTGGCCCTCATCGCAGTGGTGGGCGTGATCACCTGTGCCTGGGCCACCCGGGACCCGCACACCTTCGGCGCGGCCCTCGCTGCGTGGTGTCGGGCCATGCGTGCACCCGCCTTCTGGCGGGAGATCACCCCGGACCCGGTGCGCATGACCTGGCTCGCGCGGGGGAGGACCCCCGAGAACCTCGAGGGCTGACGATGCACGACCCCGTTCAGACCCTCCACCCCCTCCGGTTCCAGTGCGTGGCATGCGGGGCCTGCTGCCAGGGCGTACGGGCGGAGTTGGAGGACGCCGAGGAAGCGGCCAGGATCCGACGCATCGCCGAGGAGATGGGGGTCGATGAGCCCATCGTGGACGGCTTCCTGCGCCAGGAGAACGGGATGTGCCCCTTCCTGGCGGCGGATGGCCGGTGCGGCATCCACGCCCGCTATGGCGGCGAGGCCAAGCCACTGGTCTGCCAGCAGTTCCCCTACGTTGTGCTCGACACCGAGTCGGGCATGCGAGCGGGCGTGGACCCGACACCCTGGCGACCTGGCACACCGCTCCGCCCTACGCCAACGAAGTGGGAGAATCCCGCCGGTCGCACCTCGATCTCGACAGCCAGCGCGTGGAGGCCGCCGTCATCGCCCGGTGCAGCGCGGAGGGCGCGACGGTTGCCAGCGTCCTGGGAATGCTGTGCAGTTCGCCGCAATGCGCTCCCGACCTCCCGCCCGGCTTTGCATCCCGCCTGGCGGTGCGCCTGAAGCGCATGCACCTGGAGATCCTCCTCCAAGCGCGAGACCTCGGGCCCGCCCAGCGCGACGCCCTCGCGCCCCTGTTGGACCTGGTCGAGGACCTCGACCCGAACAGCACGCCCCCATGGCCGGCCCTGGCCCCCAACGAGGACGCCTTCGCGGTGGAGGTCACCCGCCGCATGGTGTTCCTCCGGTTGGTGACCCGGGTACCCATCATTCAGGGGGTGGCCCTGCTGGTGCTGAGTGGCGCGGTGGCCCTGGGTTGGGCGTGCCCCGAGCCGGAACGGTTTGGACCCGCCATCGCCTCTTGGAGCCGGCTGATCCGGGCGGGGTCCTTCTGGCAGTCCCTCACCCCCTCCCCGAGGGACATGCAGTGGCTCGCAACCGGCGACGGCACGGTGTTTCCAGGTGCCTGAGACACCGCGGATGATCGTCCTCGACGAACCGCGTCATCGGTGTCTGTGTTCGGGCACCTGCTGCCAGGGCCTCTACGTGGAGGTGGGGGATGAAGCGCGCGCCCGGATCGAGGACATCGCCGCGCAGCTGGGGGTCGACACACCCATCGTGGAGGGAGGGGTGCGCTTCGACAACGGCCAGTGCGTCTTTCTTGGGGATGACCTGTTGTGCAACATCCACCGCGAACACGGAGGAGAGGCGAAGCCGCTCACCTGCCAACAGTTCCCCTTCGTCGCAATCGAGACCGAGACCGAACACCGAGCTGGCATCGACCCGGCCTGCTCCAGTGCCTGGCGTACCTGGCGTAATGGGCCGCGGCTGGTCCCCGAGCAACTCCACACCCGGTTGCGAACCCTGAACCCGCCCGAGCAACACGCTGAGCGCGCCATCATCTCCGCGGCGTCCCAACCGGGGATGACGGTCGCCGGCCTGCTGCACCTGATCTGACCGGGCATGCCCTCCGCGCTCACCTGGGCGGAGTGGCACGTGCCGTGGAGGGACTGGATCCGAACGCCCCCCCCGAATGGCCCGTGCTCGACCCGGAATGGGACGCGTTCGCGGTGGAGGTGACCCGCCGGATGCTGTTCCTGCGCCTCGCCCCGCTCATCCCGTCGGTAATGGGAGTGGCCCTCCTCACCCTGGGCGGCACCCTGGCATGCGCATGGGCCAACGCCGACCCGGAACACTTCGGCCCCGCCCTGGCCGGCTGGGCCCGCGCCATCCGCTTCCGCGCAGTGTGGCAGGCGATCACCCCCGACGCGGAGACCATGCGCTGGCTCGCCACCGGCCAGCCCGCCAGCTGACGCCGGTTACTGTTCGGAGCGATTCGAGCCGTACAGCGGCTCGACGATGTGCGACTCCACGCGGACGTGATCTCCCTGCCGTCAGAAAGGCCGACGATCGCCCGGGGCGGCTGGGCGTCGCTCAGCACCGCCACCACGCGCACCCCCCACGAGCCCTCCATGGGGACATCCACCCCCCAACCCACCTCCGGCTCGGCTTCGGCCTCGACCTCCGGAATCGCGACCTCCACCACCTCCGGCTCGCCGACATCCGCAACGACATCTTCCGCGGGGGGAACCTCCGGCAGCACCTCGATGCCCAGCGAAGCGGCAAGCGCCTCCGGGTCCAACTCCCGTGGCGCCACGTCATCCTCCACCCGCTCGTCCGCCTCGAAGTCGAACTCCTCCGGTGGCGGCTCCTCTGCCGGTGCCATGACCGGAGCAGGCGCGGCCTCCACCACCGGGCCGAGGACATCACCGCTCGGCTCGATCTGCTCGCAACCCACAGCCATGAGCAGGACCAGCAGCGCTACAACACGCATCCTTCCTCCAATGGAGCCAAGCCTACCGCGGTTCGCGCCGCGGCGCTGTCCCGCCGGGGACTCGTTCCTCCCACAAACGTGCACCTGCGTCATCCCCAAGCTCCCGGTGCAGCCCCGCCACAAGGCGCGCGACGGCGGGATCTCCAGCCAGCACCAAGGCGACGCGGTGCGCGACGATCAACGCCTCCTCACGGTTCCGGTGACGCAGTGCCAGGAGAAGCGCGAGCCGAGCCGCGGTCTCTCGGGCTGGCGGCGCCAGCACGTCGGTGGCACGCACCAGGCAGTTCCGATCCGTGGCGTACACCGCCCCCCACCAGGCGCGCGCCCACATCCGTCCAAGGTCGGCGCAGTTCGACAGCTCGTCCGCCGCTGGCGGCCCCGGTGGCATGGCCGGAGGCACCTCCGGCATCGCACAGGTGTCGGCGTCAGCCACGGCAGCGCAGGCCGCGCGGGCCCGGGCGAGGTCGGCTCCCGCAATCCCGAGATGGGCGAGCCCCCGGGCCCACGGCACAGCGCGCTCCGGGTCGAGGCGGGCCTCGAGGGCCAGGAGGCGGGACAGCTTCCGGGCCCGATCCACCGGTCCGGTCCACGCCGCTGTCAAGGACCAGGTCCGGGCCGCTGCCGCCCCGGCCACCTCCGGCCTCGCCTCCGCGAGCAGCTCTCCCATCAAGAGGGTGTCGTCGGGCTTGGTCTCCGTTGGCAGTAGGGTCTCCACCTCCCGGGCCGCTTCCGCGGGGGCTCGTTGCAGCCGGTCCAGGAGCGCTATCCGTCGCACCTCTGGGGCGACCGCGTCTTCGACACACCGGCGCATGGGTTCGAAGAGCGGTCCGCGCTCGACCTGGGCGCGAAGCAGCGGCGGCGGTGGGCACGCTCCGGGCTCGTGCCCGAAGGCCAGGGCCGCAACCAGCAGCCACCCGATCACGTACACCTCCCGGTCAGCCGTACAGCATCGGAAACCCGGCCGACAGGTACCACAGCATCAACGGCACCAGGGCCGCGAGCGCGAGCGTGGCACCGACGGCTCGGGCAGGCGCCTCCCTCAGCGCTTCCCAGGTGCCGCGTGGGTCGGCGAGCAGCCCTGCGAGGAACACGATCCACAGCGGCTCCAGTGGCGCCCGGAATCGGCTCAGCCCGAACAGGGAGGACACCACCACCAGATGGTAGACCACGATGCCCACGGCCAATGCGCCATACGCCCCCCGTGCGCGCGCCCAGGCCCCCACGGTGCCTCCGAGCACCACGAGCAGCGAGAACAGGACCACGAGGACCGAGAGCCCCTCCTTGAGCCACCAGGGCATCCCGAGCCACTTCCCGGTGCGCATGTGGCGGGTGAGGAAGGTGTTCGGATTCAGCAACTGAGCCAGGCGCTGGGGTATCCGGGCCAGGAAGCGGCCGGGATTGTCGCGGATCCACGCCACGCCGTTGCGGACCTCGCACCGGTTCCACTCCGCGGCCGAGAGGTCGTGGTCGCAGTGGGGCCGTCCCTTGGCGTAGTAGAAAGTCCAGGTCCGATTGGAGAGGACCCCGTTTCCATATTCGTAGGTGGTGAGCGGAAAATCGTTGTTCCCGACGTACATCACCTGACCCAGGGAGGCATCGGAGACGATGAATCCGCCGTACTGTTCGCTGGCCGAACGGGAATAGGGCGCCACCACCAGGGCCACCGTCGCCAGCAGGATCGCCACGTGGCGCCACCGTGCACGCAGCGCCTCCCGCCAGGAGCCCGGTCCCGGCCACAACAACGCGATGGCGAAGATCGGCGCCATGTAGGTCGCCACCCCACGGAAGAGCACGCACAGCCCCAACAGCGCCCCCGGCACCAACGCGCGGCTCCCTTGCCCCTCGCGCGCCCAGAGCATCGCCACCGCCGCGCCCGTGAGGAGGAAGGCATACACCGTCTCGCTCCAGAGGGTGCCGGTGTAGAACGCCAGGGTGGGGTGCAGGGCCATCAGGAACACCGCCCACCTCCCAGCCGAGCGGCCGAGCACCCGCTTCGCGAGGAGGTACACCAGGACGGCGGTGGCGAGCCCCAGGGCCACCTGCAGCCGTTTCACACGGTACACACTGTCGAAGTGGCCGAAGGCGGCGAGCAGGTACGGGTAGCCCGGCGCCCACAGCCAGTGCTCGTGCGGGGTCAGACCCTCCCCGTCCATGATCCGCCGGGCCAGGACCTTGTAGGAGCACTCGTCACGGGAGCATCCACGAAAGCCCCATAGCCAGAGCGGTACCACCCGGAGGAAGAAGCCCAACAACAGGGCACCCCAGAGCCATGGGTCGGCCCACCATGCCTCGTTTCCGGATTGGGCGTCGGTCTGTTCGGTTGACAGTGCAGGGCTCCTCGCCGAGCTGTCCTTCTACCCGAGCGGGTCGTCCCGATGCCACAAAGCCCGAAGCAATGCGTCCCGCATCCGCTCCTGGCGCGCCATCGCAGCCATGCGACGCCGGATGCGCCAGCGCGCGATGAGCAACCCCACCGCGGCGAAGAGCGCGGCCATTGCCCACCAGATGTCCCCGGTGGAGAACACGGAGAGCCACAGGTCGGAACTTCCCCGCTCGACCCGCCCGCGCCAGAGCGCATCGACATCCTCGAGGAACACTCCGGTTGCCGCCCGGATCGCCCCCCGCACGTCGGCGCCACCACGCATCTGGTGGACGACCTCGCGGAGGGCCTCGTCCCCGTACTCCGCCCGCATCCAGGAGACGAAGTCCGCCGATTGAGCGTAGGCGAGCTGCGCGCTGCGCGGATCCGAGGGGAACCCCAGGGTCAGCTGCTCCAGGGTGTACAACCCCGGACCCGCCGCACCACGGGCGATCTCTCGGGTGGTGTCGGGGCCGTACTCCCCGGCGAAGACCTGCGCGACCCCCTCCTGCAGCCACCTCGGGGGGTGCTGCGGCGCGAAGGCCCGCCCCAGGAGGACGTGGACCAACTCGTGGTCGAACACCACCTGCAGCGGTCGCTGCGGCCCTCGAATGCCGGGGCGTCGAAGGAAGATGTGCCCCAGCGAAGGGTAGGCCGTCCCATCCGCCCACTCGGGAGCGCTCCCCGGCTGGAGGTCGAAGAAGGCCTGCTGGGTCGGGGCCACCACCACGTGAACGGTGCGGCCGATCGCGACCCCCAGCAACTCCGCGAGCGCCGGTAGGGAGCGGGACCCGTGCCGGGACAGCTCGAGGAGCACGGGCAGCGAATCGGAGGAGCCGTAGACCTCCAGGTACACCGCCGAAACCCGTTCCCAGTCCTCCGGCACCAGGGGGGGCGCGTCCTCCAGCACCACCGGCTCCGCCGCCACCGTCCACTCCTGGGCGATCGCCGGTGACGACAGGGTGAGACACAGCAGCGCGGTGGCGAACAGCCAGCGGAGGAACCGGGACAAGCGCACTCCAGAGCCTCCATCCTGGGATCGAGCGGAGGGATCGGCAACCCCTCGTTGCATGCAAGCCGCGCCCAGGGCACCATGTCCTCGATGCTGCGCCTGTTCGCCGCCTTGGAGCTGCCCGCATCGCTTCGCGATGCACTCACCCTCTTGCAGGAACCCCATCGGCCCCGCGGGGACGTGCGATGGGCGAGGCCGGGGACCCTGCACCTGACCCTCAAGTTCCTGGGAGACACCGCCGAGGAAGCGGTGCCCGACGTGACCACGGCCCTAGCCGATGCCTCT